>JBJONJ010000576.1:0-7206 GCA_046051905.1 Verrucomicrobiota bacterium | reverse complement strand
CCGACTTTCACGTCGGGATGGGCGAGGAAGACGTTGTCGTGCACGATGAGGAGGCGCGTGGCGGGTCGCGGTGGCTTGGTGGTCGCGCCGTTGTTTTCATGTGTGTCGAGGCACCAGTTCGGCGGTGAGGCGCCGCTGGCCTCGAAGGCCTTCGGCCTCGGCACGCGCACGAACTCATTAAAGCGGGCGGTGTAGCCGCTGCCGCGCGAGCCGTTGCTGGCGATGGCATGCCAGGCCCACTCGATGCGGTTGTGCTCGATGACATGGCCGTCGCCGCTGCCGTTGCCAATGAGCACGGGATACGCGGCGATGTCGTGCAGGTGATTGTGATGGATGTGCGCCTTCACGCTGTCGCGAAACAGCGCGATGCCGCCGCGCTGGAACTTCAAAATCTCGCAGTGATCGACCTCGGCATCTGCGCAGCTCACCGCGTAGCCGGAGGCCTGGACAGGTTGCGAGTCGATATCCTTGAAGAGCGGATTCGGCCCCACCATGCGCAAACCGGTGAGCCGCGAGCCCGGACGCAGCGCGATGGCCGCACGATCACCCACCGGCTTGGCGGTGATCATGGCACCTTCGCCTTGAAGCGTGACTTTCTCCGGCACGACGACCTGCGTGTCCTTCAGCGCGATCTCAATGCCTTTATCGAGGCGCACGACATCGCCCGCTTTGGCACTGGAAAGCGCGTTTTGAAGCTCGGCGAGGTTGCTGACGGAGACTTCGGCCGCCGAAGCTGAGACAACCCAGATGGCGGCGAATAGTCCGATGCTTTTCATGTCGTGTGGGACGGTGCTGCTCACTCACCCACGCACCACAAAAACTCCTGCCGCGTGGGGCTGGTCTTCGCGGAGCGGAGGTAGATGCGGTTGTCGCAAATCGCGGGCGTGCTGAAGGATTCGTCGCCGAGGGTGTTTTGGCCGAGGAGGGTGAATTTCTCTGGAGTGGCTTCGAAGACGGAGGTGACGCCGGCTTTGCTGGTGACATAGATGCGCGTGTCGGCCATGACGGGTGAGCCGTAGAACTCGCGATCGACTTTCTCGCTCCACAGTTCCTTGCCGGTGGCGGATTCCCAGCAGGTGGCGCGGCCGGCATCGCCGACGGCGAAGACGTGACCGTTTTTCACGAGCATGGACGGCACATAGGTCTGCGTGACGTTTTCCCACGCGATCTTGCCGCTGCCATCGGCTTCGACGGCCATGGTGTGGCGTTTCGGATAACCGCCGCCGAGGAAAACGCGGCTGCCATCGGTCACGGCGGTCACGACGGTCTCCTCGGTGCTGCCGTCGATGCTCCAGAGCTTCTTACCGGTGAGCGGATCGAAGCTCTCGACCTTGTTGCAGCCGGCGAGCACGGCCTGGACCTTGCCCGCGGCCGTCACGATGCCGGGCGAGGCATAATTGGCCACCGGTGGGCGATCTTGCTGCCACACGATCTCGCCGGTGATTTTGTTTAGGCCGGTCATCTTGCCGCCGCCGCGATGATCGGCGGACACGAGCACGATGTTTTGATAAATCACCGGCGAGGAGCCAAAGCCCTGATGCACCTGAAAATCGCACACGCGACGCTGCCAGAGCTGCTTGCCCTTCAAATCGAGCGCGGTGGTGAAAACAGCGCCGTTGTTGAGGAAGTTCACGTAGAGCCGCTCGCCATCGCTCACGACATCGGAAGAGGCCTGCGAAGAGATTTTGTGGCCCTTCGTGTTGAGATTCCCGCGATGAACGACGGCCTCCCAGCGCGATTTGCCCGTCGCACGATCAAAACTGAGCACGAGCTGCTCCTCCGTCTCCACATCCGCCGTCGCCAGCAGCACCTGATCACCGATGACAATCGGTGAGCCATGCCCGCGACCACGCACGGCGGCCTTCCAGACGAGGTTTTCGCTCTCGCTCCATTTCACGGGCAATTTTTGGCCAGGAGCTGCATGACCATCGCCAGTCGGTCCACGCCAAGCGGGCCAGTCGGCGGAAAAGAGAGACGAAGCAGCGAAGGTGGAGGCGAGAAGAATGGAGCGAGTGATCATGAAGGCATCATCATACGCAGCCGGAGGCGGCGCGTTGTCATTTGGCTGGCGGCACCGTTCCGAGCACCTTCATCACCTCAAGCCTTCCTTCGTTGAAAAGCTGGATGCCATCGGCACCGGCGGCATACCACTTGGCAGCGCGGGACTTGTATTGATCGAGGGTGAAGACCTCGCGCACCGGCGGCTTCATCTTGCCTTCGGCAATGGCTTTGTCCTCCGCAGGCGTGCGATCATGACCGGAAAGCGTGGCCTCCTCACCAAACAAGATGGCGCAGCCGCTGCCCCGCGCCTTTTGCACAAAGGGCGCGAGGTCAAACTCGTAGCCCCCGAGCGTGTGCTGGGCGATGACGAGATAATCGAGCAGGCCTTCCTTGAGCCAGGTGTCGATGTCGCAGCCGTGCGACTTGTATTCCTTCCAATCGACACGAGCGCTGAGGCCGAGGTGGCGTTTTTTCTCCGCTCCGGCCTCGTTGAGCAGCTTGCGCACCTCACGCAGGAAGCCGGTCATGATGTCAGCGCGTAGTTGCAGCCAGCGCGGATCATCCGCGGCGATCTCACGCGGGTCCTGGCCGTGCTTCGCTTTGAACGCGGCGATGAGCGGCTCCTCGTAGCCGAAGCAGGGCGGATGGCGGAGGAAATCGAGATTGATGCCGTCGATGTCGCGCTCGGCGGCCTCTCGCAGGATGCCGAGCTTGAACGCACGCACCTCGGGGAAGGAATACGAGAGCTTCGTCTGGTCCTCTCCCTTCTTTCCACGCACGCGGAACTCCGGATGCTGCCACCAGAAGGTGCTGTTGAGCATGCGCGGCAGCGATTCGCCCATCCAGCCCGCTGAGTAGTCGCCATTCATGCGCAGCGAGGCGTAGCAAGTCATGCCAGCCTCATGACAGGCCTCCGCAACCACCTTCAACGTGTCCACGCCATCCGCCGCGAGCTTCTGCAACGTCTCCGCCGCCAGCTTGTCGCCGCGACGTGGAAAATCGGCCACGCCCGCGCCGATCAGCTCGCAGGTCTTTGAGGGGAAATTCACGCGACTCCCCGCCGCGATGCACCACTCGAAGACACCCACCTGCGTGTCGCGAAAGCGCAGCATCTGCTTCTTCAAATCGTCCGCTGTCTTGTAGCGGCCACTGTGGAAGGAGCTGAAGCCGTCGTCATTGATGACAAGCAATTTGTCGCCATTGCGCGGCTTTGGTGGCTCGGCGTGAAGGATTGGCACGAGGGCAAGGAGCAGGCAAAGACGACGCATGGCTCAATTCGGTTTTGATTTGGCCTCCGCTGCCTTTTTCTCAGCAGCGAGGCGGCCAGGCGTTTTCGGACGCAGCACGAGATTTTGCTGCGGAGGCAGTTTGGCAGCGAATGTGGCCCATTCGGGCTGCGTGCCGTCTTTGACCGACCACAGGGTGACGTTGTCGATCTCCATCGTGCCCGCTTCGAGGCCGCCGAGCATCACCGCGTGCGGATCGGTGACGTAGGAGACGTGCTTGCCATGAAACACCGGGCCATCAGCGAACTGCACGAGCACCTCGTCATCGCGACGCTCGATGAGGACGGTTTCCCATTTGCCGGGGACGAGCTTGAAGTCCTTTTCATTCGCGAGCTGTGTTGTGTCGCCATCGGCGAGGAGCGTGGCACCATTCACATCCCAGGTGACGCGGCAGACGTGATGGCCGATCTCGATGAAGGGCGCGATGCTGCGGCGCTTGCCAGCCTCGAAGGGAATGCCGTCGATCAGGCGCATGGAAAAACGCAGCACATACTTCTCGGGCGTTTTCGAGAGCACGATGCGCGGGTGGATGCCTTTGTGGTGCTCACGCGCAGCCTGAAACTCCGGCGAGGAGGCCCGACCGCGCAGCACGCCATCCACGACTTCCCATCGCGTGCCTTGATTCGGCTGCCAGGGAGCGTCCGGAGCGTTTTTGCGGTCAAGTTTGATCTCGCCGCGCGCCTGGGAAAAATCATCCGCGAAGAGGATTTGATCGAAAACAAGCCACTGGGGGCTCAAATCGGCCGCGGTAACCGTTTGGGCGAGAAACAGGGAGATGAGGAGTGAGCGCATGAGGGTGACAGCGGCTTACGATTTCCAGCCGGGGCGATACTCCTTGTCGAGCAGCGCATTGGCAGACGGGGCGTTCTTGAACGCGACGGCATCGTTGTCCCATTCGAGCCGCTGACCGGCGTGGCGGATGGCGATCATACCGAGGAGGCCGATCTCACTCAAAGCACCGCCGTATTCGAAGGGCGAACCTGCGGGGCGGTTGGCGCGAATGGCGTCGAGCCAGTCTTGGTGGTGATCGCCTTTCTCGACACGGGGAAGCGTCTCCTTGGGCATGGTGAAGGCCTTCATCTTCGACTCGGGGATGATGCGCACGCTGCCCGCACCGTGGGAGCCATGCATGATCTTCCCTTTGTCGCCGATGATGACCGCGCCAATGCCGACGACCTTGCGCTTGTCCTCCTCCAGCTCCGGCGGCGTCGGAATCGGGGTCTCGCCATCGTGCCAGACGAGCTTCACGGGACCGCGCGTGCCTTTGCCAGCGAACTCATAGGTGATGCGGCTGCCTTTGGGATAATACGCGGCGTCTTTGACCGGATCGTAGCCCGTGACCTCGGCGGTGATGGCCGTCGGCGCGCCGAGATCGAGCGCCCAGTAGCTCGGATCGACGATGTGGCAGACCCAGTCGGCGATGCAGCCGTTTCCATAGGCACTGAAGCCACGCCAGGCGAAAGGGACGGCCGCCGGTTCATACGCATGCTCTTTCAAAGGCCCCATCCACAAATTCCAATCGAGCTCCTTCGGCACGTCGGTGGGCGGCGACGCTGCTTTGCCGATGCGGCAATACACATCGCGAAAGGCATCGCAGCCTGCGTGGATCTCGGTGATGTTCCCGATGGCTCCCGCCTGCACCATTTCGACAAAGAGACGAATGGAGTGCGACGAGTGACCTTGATTGCCGACCTGCGTGACGACCTTTGCATCCAGCGCGGCTTTGCGCATGCGGCGCACTTCCTTCACCGTGTGCGCGAGCGGCTTCTCGCAATACACATGCTTGCCGAGCTGAAGCGCCGGCAGACAGGCCGCCGCGTGCGTGTGATCCGGCGTAGCGACGACCACCGCGTCGATCTCGTTGCTCATCGCATCGAACATCTTCCGGAAATCCTTGAAGCGTTTCGCCTTCGGATGCGCCGCAAAGCTCTTCGCCGACTGGCGGTCATCCACATCACAAAGAGCGACGATCTCCTCGCCGGAGACTCCTTTCAAATCCACCGCGCCGCGTCCGCCGCAGCCGATCACCGCGATGCGAATCTTCTCAGACGGCGCCCGCGAGCCGTTTTGCGCCCGCACGACATGCGCAGGCACGAATTGAAAGCCGAAAGCGGCGGCGGAGGTGTGGAGGAAAACTCGGCGTGAAGTTGGAGAGGGACGGAAACTCATGGTGCGGGCGTAAACGACACGCATGCCCTGTTTCCTGCGCTGCAACGCTCAGGAGCAACTCACGAGCGGTGCGTGACCTCGTCGAAACGCTTTTCGTAATCCGCGTGGTTGGTGCCCATGAGGCGGTCCCAGACGTTGAAGTAGAGGCCGTAGTTCCCGCGCATCTTTTCGTGGTGCTGGACATGGTTGGTGGGCGTGTTCAGGACCTTGCCAAGCCAGGAGCTCATCATCCATTTTGGAAAGTATTCATAGCCGGTGTGGCCGAGCACGTTGAAGACGATCTGCCAGATCATGAAGGCGAAGAAGGCCAGCGGATGCATGGGCACGGTGAAGACAAGAAGCGGGAAGATGCATGCATGCACCGCAGCCTCCAGCGGCGCGAAGCTGTAAGCCGCCCAAGGGGTGGGATTCGTGCTTTCGTGATGCACGCGGTGGAAGAGCCTGAAGAGCCGGCGATGATGCATGAGCCGGTGCGTCCAGTAAAACCAGGTGTCATGCACCACGATGGCGATGCCGATGCTGGCGATGAACCAGCCCCAGCCGTGCGATTCGATCTTTCGATACATCTGCCAGCCCCAGGCCTTGCCCGCGAGAATGGTGGCCACTCCGACAAGGCCATAAATGAAGGCGGTGAGCACCGACCATTTCATTTCCCGGCGCACATCCGCCCCCGTGGGAGCCTTTTGGATGATCTTCCGCTGCCACCAGCGCTTTTTGAAAATCACATAGCCCAGCAGCCAGGCCACGCCGGCCACCAGCGCATAGCGCAACCAGTTCTCCACGGCGATGCCGAGGAACATCTTGAGCGGGGCGGGCAGGCCTTCGGGAAGTGGAACGGCGGAAAGCATGCGAAGAGTGGTGCCTGAGACAGGACTCGAACCTGCACTGATTTCTCAACCAGATCCTAAGTCTGGCGCGTCTACCAATTCCGCCACTCAGGCATGTTTGAGCGAGCGCCCGGAGATTCCGCATTCCGGGCGGCGCTGCAACGGGATTATCCGACGATGATGCCCTTGGCCTTGCGTTCCTTCTCGCGTTCGAGGAGCGGGACTTTCTCTGCGGTTTCGAGCACTTGGGTGCCGAGATCGCCGATCTTGGAGAAGGTGAGGCCAGCGAGGGCGGGCACTTCGGCGGCGAGGCGCTTGAAGACGTCTTCAACCGTGTGGATGCCATTGCTGCCGCCGAGGGCGACGATGAGGTCACGGAGGATTTCCCAGGTGTCGCGGGCGTTGCCGGGGGCTTTGACGGCTTTGTTGAGACGCTGGAGACGTCCGGTGACGTTGATCATGCTGCCGCGTTTTTCAGCGTAGGCCGTGCCGGGGAGAACGACGTGGCTGAGTTCGGCGCTCGC
Source organism: Verrucomicrobiota bacterium (assembly GCA_046051905.1). Classification (GTDB taxonomy): domain Bacteria; phylum Verrucomicrobiota; class Verrucomicrobiia; order Verrucomicrobiales; family Verrucomicrobiaceae; genus Prosthecobacter. The sequence goes on along the minus strand of JBJONJ010000576.1, from coordinate 399 downwards.
GTTCGCCAGAAGGTGCAAAGTGGCGATGAAGGGCACTTTTTCGAGGTCGCGCTGAGCAAAGCCGACTTTGAGCAAATTCTCGCCGAGGGCGAGAACACCACGGATGAGGCCGCGGGACATCTTTTCCTGGATGTCGGCCAGTTTGGCGCCGGGCTCGATGCCGAGGATGAGTTTCGCGCCGTTGCTGTTGGGATTGAGATCGTCGGCGCGGAGGTAGTTATCAGAGCCGCCGGTGCGGGGAATGACATCGACGTTCGTGGTGCCGAGCTGGGCGGCGAGGTGCTTCACAAAGAAGAGTTCCTCATTCGTCATGCGGGCGCTGGCGATGATGGCAATTTCCTCGCCCTTTTTGCCCGCGAGAGCGGTGGCGATGCTGTTTAGCGCGGTTTTCCAGCTCGC
>JBJONJ010000575.1:0-5594 GCA_046051905.1 Verrucomicrobiota bacterium | reverse complement strand
ACCTCGCGTGCTGATCGCGACCGCGGCCACGGAGCAAGGCGCGGAGGTGAAATCCGAGATCGTCGGCAAAACGAGCGCTCTCCGGGCTTGGTCGCCGGATGTGCAAGTGGGAGTGATCACTCGCGAGACCTCGACGGAAGAAACGGTGGAGGACATCGACAACGCCACCGGCATCCTTTTCACCGGCGGCAGCCAGGCGCGGATCATCCAGCGCTATCGCCCGAATGAACGCGAGACCCCGGAATGGCATGCGATGAAGCGCCTGCTGGCCCGCGGAGGCGTGATCGCCGGATGCAGCGCGGGCGATGCGATGATGGGCGAGTTCATGGTGCTGCATGGAGACAACACCGGCGCTCTCGTGGCGCCCGCCATGCCGAAGGATGAGACCGTGGTGGACTTCAAGATGAGCCACGGCATGGCCTTGTTGCCCTGGGCGATCAGCGAATCGCACTTCTTCGAGCGTGACCGGCTCGCGAGGCTGGTGGTGATGCTCGAAACCGCGGGCAACCGCCTGGGCATCGGCGTGGGAGAAGATGCGGCCGTTCATGTCGATCTGGCCACGGGTGACCTCACCGGCCTGACACCATCAGATTCCCTGCTCGTCGATGCCTCACACCTCAAGGCCGAAGGCCAGATGCGCAGCGGCCTGCGAGCCCGCCTCGTCCGCCAAGGTGATCGCGTCTCCCTGCGGCGCCTGCTCGACAAAGAAGCGCCGCCGCCCGCGGCCAAGCCGCCCTACACGCCAAGCACCATTCACATCACCTCACCAGGACAAAACCGCCAGCTCGCCCTGTGGCGTCTGTTCATGAATGCACGCCGACCAGACAGCGGCGTGTGGGAGATGCACTTCAAGGAAGGATGGAAGCTCCAGGCATGGCCCGACAAGAAACGCTGGGTGGCCTTTGAAGTGTGGCCGGAATAGGCTTCATCACTTACGCAGGCGTCTGAAAGGTCCGCAGACCTTTCGCGATGGCTTCATCGCCTAGACCTTGATCCCACGCTGCTCCGCAAGCGGCGAGCACATCGTGAAGATGGAAGGCAAAGTGACCTTCGAGAGGCAATGAGACTTCGCTGAGCTTGCAAAGCGTCCGCTCCGCGCTGCCCTCGGCGAGCTTGATCTGTCCGGCGGACACAAAGACCGCCCGGCCCCCCACCTCGCGATGCTTCACGAGCACCTCATTGCCTGCATCGCGGCTGAAAAACAGCACGCTGCCTTTGCAATACTCCGCCATGCCGGCCACGAGCGGATCATCGGCGTTCAGGATGGCCGTGCCTGATGGCAGCACGACATCCACCACGCAGCGTTTCACCTTCGTCATCTGCTCCAGGGTGTCGATGTAGCCAAGACCAAGGTGATCCGAACCGACATTCAGAACGATGCCCGTCTGGCAGCGATCATAGCCGATGCCTTCGAGAATGATGGATTCCGCGCTCGTTTCGCAGATGGCGATCTCCGTCCACGGATGCAGCAGCACGCCCTGCGTGCCGAACAAGCGATCTCCCTGCTTCGAAGCGGCTTGGCGTTCGCCGAATTGCAAACCCTCGCTGTGACAAACGCCCAGGAACTTACCCGTCGAGGCCAGCAAGTGCGCAAGAAGCTTCACGGTGGTCGTTTTGCCCTGCGTGCCAGTCACGCCGATGACCGGGATGCGGCCATCCCCTTCCGGGAAGAGCATGTTCACGATGGCCTCGCCCACGGGGCGCACCTTGCCGACGGCAGGCTTCAAATGCATCAGCAGGCCGGGGCTGGCGTTGATCTCCACGATGGCACCGCCCTGCTCTTCGAGCGGTTTGGAAATGTCCTCGCACACGACATCGACACCGCAGATGTCGAGGCCTGCTATTTTCGCGGCGATGATGACATGATCGCGCACGGTGGGATGCACGTCGTCGGTGATGTCGATGGCCCAATTCGCAAAGCGGGCCACCAGCACACGCTCGCCATCATGCGGCACGGACTCGGGCGTGTGACCCTTGTTTTGCAGATCGGCGAGGATCACCGGGTCCCACTTCACCGTGTCGATCTTGTCCCAAGGGCAGGTTTCGAGCTCGCCGCGACGCGGGTCTGAGTTCAACTGGTCCTCGATGAGCTGCACGATGGTGCTTTTGCCATCACCCACGACCACAGCGGGATCGCCACGACACGCGGCGACCATTTCACTGCCGACGACGAGCAGGCGGTGATCCACGCCGGGAATGAATTTCTCGACCATGACGCCGCTGCCTTCATTCAACGCTTGTTGGTAGGCATCCGTGACCTGCTCGGAGGTCGTGAGGTCGATGAACACGCCACGGCCATGATTGGCATCCGTCGGCTTCACGACGATGGGCAGGCCGATGTCCTGCGCCGCCTCCCAGGCCTCCTCGGCACTGCCCACGGTCTGGCCTTCCGGCACCGGCACGCCAGCTTGCTTCAAAAAGGTGCGCGTGAGGTCCTTGTCCTGCGCGATGTATTCCGCGATGGCCCCGGTGCGGTCGGTTTCCGCGGTCCAGATGCGACGCTGCTTCGCTCCCTGGCCAAGCTGGATGAGGCTGCGCCCTTCCTGAAGCCGGCGCCACGGGATGCCACGCTCCTTGGCCGCATCGACGATGGCCTTCGTGCTCGGGCCGAGGGCGTTGCGATCCACCACGTCCTGCAGGCGTTTCACTTCAGCCGCGACATCAAAGGTTCCGCCGGTGTAGGCCGCGAGCAGCAACTCACGCGCCGTGCGCAGGCACTCCTTCACGACGACCTCGTCATCGAAACGCACGATCACCTTGTAAAGCCCCTCGACGCAGGTCTCGCGGGCCTTGCCAAAGCCCAGCGGATGCCCGGCCATCGTCTGAAGCTCCAACGTCACATGCTCGAGGATATGAGCCGGGTAGGTGCCGCGGTCGAGACGCTGAAAAAAGCCGCCGCGCTCGCCCACGCTGCATCGGTGCTCGATCATGCCGGGCAGCCAGGCCTTGAGCCGCTCGTTGAAGCCAGGCACCTCGTCTGAACTGGTGTCCTTCAGGCTGCCGAGATCCACCCACGCCTCCATCAGCGGGTAGTTTGCCCAGATGTTCGGGCCGCGGAGGATGTGGATTTCACGAATGTCGAGGTCGGGCATGGAGCGCGGATGTTACGCGACACATCGAGTCCGGCAAGGCGCGGATGCCTCGCCTGCCAACCGCCGTCTCTCGCGTAAAGGCGGGCACCATGAACGCGCCTGCTTTTCCTCTTCCCTCCCTCATGCTGCCTGGCACGGGCAAGGTCCTCTCCGCCCTCGGTGACGAGGTCACGGTGCTGCTCAGCGGCGAGCAGACTGGCGGTGCCTTCACGATGGTGCAGGTGGTGACGCCGCCCGGTGGCGGACCGCCGCCGCACTGGCACACAAAGGAAGACGAGTGGTTCCTCGTCCTCGAAGGCCGCGTCGAATTCTGGACCGATGGCGTGTGGAAGGAAGTCCCGGCAGGCTCTGCTGCCTATCTGCCGAAAAACTCTCGCCACACCTACCGCAACTGCGGCGACACACCGGCCCGCATGATCGTCCACGCCGCTCCCGCGGGCTTCGAGGTCTTCTTTGAACGCATCGCCGAAGCCTTCAACCAACCCGGCGGCCCCGAAATGCTCCGCATCATTGACATGATCGCCGAGACGGCAGCTACTTCGTGCCGCCGGAAGGGGTGTGAGAACGAAGCTTTACCTTTCCCATTCTGATGGATAGGATGCTCGCAATGAGCCATGGTCTCATGCGGCAAACAAGAAGCTTGGCCCCAATTCCACCCATGCACGTCTTCTCATCCATGAAGCATCTGTTCGTTTTCTTTCTCGTGATCGGCCTGTTTTCTACTTCGACCCTAGCCGAGGCTGTGGCGGACCTTAAAAGCGAACTGAAAGCCAGACGCAAGGTGGTGAATGACTGGTTCAAAGCGGAACTCATCAAGCTCGCACAACGAGCGAGGACCGATAATGAGCGCAGAAAAGTCCTGACGGCTTGCGACTGGGAATGGGACGCGGGACAAGCGGGTGTGACGACGATCACCTTGAAGGAAGGCGGCAACGGAATTCACCATTATCAGGGAGAGGCCTTTGCCTGGTCCAGCGAGGGGTGGGAGGTGAAGCTGGTGCTTTCGAAAGGAGCGATTGCGACGCTCAAGATTAACCCCGACACACTCAAATGCACAGGAAAGGATTTCGACGGAAAGAACACGGTCAAAGCTAGTCCGAAGCTGGAGCCCTGACGTCTGCGGAGACAGCCGATAGCCGACTTGCTACGATGCTACCGCGAATGGCGGAGCGCCTTGAAACTTGGAACCTGAAACTTGAAACGACGCGCCCTTATCGACCCGCCCGCATCGCTACGCGAAGCGCTGCGGGCGGGGGAGGAGTAGGAGTAAGAGGACGAGTAGGATTCGCCTGTGGCGGTTACGGCACAGCCACCTGCGGCAGGTGCCACACCTTCTCGGCGTACTCGAGGATGGTGCGGTCGCTGCTGAATTTGCCGACTCTCGCGGTGTTGAGGATGGTTTTGCGGGTCCACTCGGGCTGGTTTTGGTAGGCCCAGCCGACTTTGGCCTGCGCGGCTGCGTAGCTGTCGTAATCGGCCATGACGAGGAAGGGGTCGCCGTGATGGAGGAGGCTGTCGCGGAGGGGCTTGAACTCGTTGGCGTTGCCGGTGAAGGCATCGCTGGTGAGCCAGTCGAGGCTGAGGCGCAGCTCTTCGCTGGCCCAGTAGAAGTCCATGGGGTTGTAGCCCTTCGCACGGAGTTCGGTGACCTCTTCGACGGTGAGGCCGAAGATGAAGATGTTGTCATCGCCGACTTCTTCGAGGATCTCGACATTGGCTCCATCGAGCGTGCCGATGGTGAGAGCGCCGTTGAGGGCGAGCTTCATGTTGCCGGTGCCGGAGGCTTCCTTGCCGGCGGTGGAGATTTGCTCGCTCAAATCGGCGGCTGGGATGATGCGCTCGGCGATGGAGACGCCGTAGTTCGGGATGAAGACGACCTTCAGCTTGCCACCGATGCGCGGATCATGGTTCACCTTCGCGGCGAGTGCGTTGATGGCGTGAATGATGTTTTTGGCGAGGTAGTAGCCGGGAGCAGCCTTGGCACCGAATACGAAGACACGCGGGGCGATGTCGAGGTTCGGGTTGTCGAGGAGCTGGCGGTAAAGGCTGACGATGTGGATGAGATTGAGGTGCTGGCGCTTGTATTCGTGGAGGCGCTTGATCTGCACATCGAAGAGCGCATCCGGGCTGACGCTGACGCCGCAGCTATCCTGGATGATCTTGGCGAGGCGCACTTTGTGGCCGCGTTTGATGTCGTGGAAGCGCTGCTGGAAGGAGCTGTCGGTGGCGAATTTTTCGAGGCCGCGGAGCTTCGAGGCATCCTTGATCCAGCCGGAGCCGATGGACTCGGTGATGAGGGCGGAAAGCTCCGGATTGCAGACATCGAGCCAGCGGCGGAAGGTGACACCGTTGGTGAGATTGAGGAAGCGATCCGGGAAAAGCTCGTGGAACTCAGGGAAGAGCCGTTCACACAGCAGACGTGTGTGCAGCGCGGCGACGCCGTTCGTGGCGTGGGAGCCGAGGACGCTCATGTGGGCCATGCGCACGGCTTTGTGGCCGCCG
>JBJONJ010000574.1:0-10981 GCA_046051905.1 Verrucomicrobiota bacterium | reverse complement strand
CTCGCTGGCCTTGGCACCTTCCACACCACGTCTCACACGACCCCAAAGGTCGAGCTCCCAACCGAACTCGAAGAGGTTCTGAAAGCGACGGCGCTGAATCGAGGGGAGCGGGATGCCGGGGGGCAGGTTGGCACCAAACGAGGTCTGCGAGAGCCGCTCATACTGCATCGCGTCTTTGAAGCTGAGCTGCGGAAACCATTCGGATGCCTGCACGCCGATGAGCGCACGCGCTGTCTCCACGCGGGCGAGGGCACCACGCAGATCCTGATTGCTGCTCATCGCCTGATCGACCAGGCGGTTGAGATCCGACGAGCCATACAAGCGCCACCATTCGCCCGGCATCGGCAGATCGCTCACGCTTGCTGTTTTGCCATTCTTCCACTTCGCGGGCAGGGAGAGATCTGGAAGGACAAAGTTCGGTCCCACCGAGCAGGAGGCGAGCAGCAGGGCATGGAGGCAGAAAAGGGTTTTTGAGGTCATGGCTGGGCGTCCTGGGTGGCGATGAATACATCCATCTGCTGGCCGGCGAAGAGAGCGGCGGGCACGGGTTTCTGCAAACGATAGATCACTTGAAGCACGCGGGTGTCCACGCGCTCGGTGGCATCACCGGTGAGGGATTTTTTCGGAATGACGAGCGGTTCAAAACGCACGAACTCGAGCTGCGCGGCCAAAGAAGGGTTGCCACGCACCTGTGCGGAGGCTTGCGAGGTCGGCCGGACCTTCCAGGCCTCGTGCTCGTCCACATCCGCGCGGACGTGCAGCACGCTCATGTCGCCCAGCACGAGCCAAGGACTCTCCGACGGTGTGGCGGCGATGTATTCGCCCTCGCGCACCTTCACCTGGAGCACGGTGGCATCGCGTGGCGCGGTGATGACACTGCGGGCGAGTTCAGTCTCGATGACCTCGATTTGCGCCTGTGCTCGTTGGATGCCGGCTTCGTTGGATTTCACCTTCGCTTGTGCTGTGCCGAGCGTCAGCTCGCGCTGCGTGCGTTCCTCATCGGACATCGCCCGGGCATCCGTGAGGCTGCGGGCGAATTCGACATTCCGCCGCGCCTGCGCCTCCTCGGCACGAGAAACGGCGAGCGCGGCCTCCGCTTCGTTCACCTGCGCTTTGGCGACGGCGAGCTCGGCACTAAGCTGGCGGGTGTCGAGCGTGATGAGCGTGTCACCCGTCTTCACCTGCTGATCGGTTTGCACATGCACCTTTTCCACCACGCCGCTGCGATGGCTGCCGGGCATGATGAGTTCGCTGGCGGGCTCGATCAATCCGACCGCGGCCACGGTGTCGGCATAATTCGACCGCGGTGGTGCTGCGGGCGGATCGGTGACGGTTTCCTGCGGCAGCTTGCTGATGACCGAGGTCACCGCCCAGCCGAGGGAGAAGAGCGCGATGAGAGGTAGAACGGGGAGTTTCATGAGGGTGAGGTGATTTGGGTGATGATGCCGTCATTCATGTGGGCGATGCGGTGGGCGTGGTGGAAGACGCGGTTGTCATGTGTGACGACGAGCACGGCCCGCTGCGGTGCCACAGCGGCACTGGAGAGCAGTTGCATGACGGACTCGCCCGTGTCGTGGTCGAGTGCCGCGGTGGGTTCGTCGCAAATCACGAGTCGCGGCTCATGCACGAGCGCTCGGGCCAGAGCCACACGCTGCTGCTGGCCTCCGGAAAGGAAGCGCGGATACGACACAGCCTTCGCACCGATGCCGAGACGGTCGAGTAAAGCGGTGGATCGTTTCACCGCCTCGCCACGCTTCATGCCATCGGCGATCAACGGCACTGCGGCATTCTCCGCGGCGGTGAGCGAGGGCAGCAGGTTGTATTGTTGAAACACAAAGCCCAGCTCGCGACGCCTAAACTCGACGCGGTCTTTGCCACGCAGCGAACCATGCGCATGGCCTAGCACATCGACCTCGCCTTCGCTAGGCTCCAGCAGGCCGGCGATGACCGAGATGAGGGTGGTTTTGCCACAGCCGCTCGGGCCCACGAGGAAGGTCATCTCGCCGAGGCGCGCATGGAAATCGACACCGCGCAGGACTTCGGTGCGGTTTTCTCCTTCGCCGAAGTGCTTGCGCACGGTGCGGCAGGTGACGGCATGGAATTCGTTCGTCTTCATGATCATCTAAAAACACTCGCGGGTTCCAGCACCAGCACCTTGCGCACGCTCAGCAGGCTCACGGCCGCGGCCACGAGGGCCATCAGCACGGCCACACCGGCCACCGCCTCCCACATCAGCACGATGCCGCGTGTGGCCATCTGGCTCAGCGTGGCCTCGAAAAAGACGCCTGCCATCCCGGTGCCGATGGCATAGCCTAGAGCTCCGCCGACGAGCGCTTGCAGCAATACCATGCCGACCAGCCTTGTGTTCGTGACGCCGATGGCCTTCAAGGCCCCGAACTGCCGCAGATTCTCGACGGTGAACATGTAAAACGTCTGCCCACTTACCGCCAGGCCCACGATCAACGCCACGGCGATGGTGATGCCGAAATTCACCGGGATGCCCGTGTTTTTTAAATAGTAAACCACACAGTCCCAGGCGAATTCCGCCGTCGTGCGGGCCTTCAAACCCGTTTCACTCTCGATCCGTCTTGCGAGCGTCTCAGGCTTCAAGCCCGCCTTTGGCCTCACCAGCACATAACTGAGCATTTTGCGCTCGCGGCCCTGAAACTGGATCGCCTCGCTGTATCGCGCGTGAATCACCGGAAAGCTCACGAATGGCGCGGCGGCATCGGAGATGCCCACGATGCGAGCCTTGTGATCGTTCAGCTCCAGCACGCGACCGAGCTCCAACGGCTCGCCGGGATAAAGAAGGTCATAGCCGGCACGGTCGATGACGATGCTGTTCGCCTCGCGCAGGCTTTCCCAGCTCCCGAGCAGCATCTTTCGCGGTGCGCCGACCAGCGTGGCATCATCGAGGCCGAGCGTGAAGGTGGACGCAAACTTCCCGGCGGCCGTTTTGGCGGTGGGATTGCCTTTGAAGAGCCGCACCGCGTAGTCCACCCCCTCCACGCCGCGCACGCGGAAGAGGTCGGTGTCCTTCAGCGCCTTCGTCTGCTCGAAATACTCGGTGTGCGGGTCCATGACCCAGATCTCCGCATCGGTCACATCGCGCACCTGGCTACCGGTGCGCTTCATGATGCCGCAGAAGATGCTGACCTGGTTTTGCAGCAGAAAGGTGGAGAACGCGAAGGCGAACACGAGGCCGAAGTACTTCGCCTTGTCGGCCATGAGCATGCGGAGGGCGATGAAGTTCATGAATGAAAGTCGTTGTTTGACCAATGGTCAATTGAGGGTCAAAAAGAGACGGGGGTCAGGCGGCCTTGAGCCACTTCGAGGCGGAGGGGAAGATTTCCTTCAGGATGCGCAGGTCGGCGGCGCGGTAGTCGTGCTCATGCAATAGAGGCTTCCACCCCAGGCCGTCGCAGATCAGGTCTTGGTTTAGCCTCACGGCCTGCATCTGGTCCTTGATGCCGGCGAAGACTTTCAGATTCGGCTCCTGGCCCATGATGTGACTGCCTACGGTCACGGAAACGAGCGCAAAAGTGGCCTGCTCCGCTGTCACGCGATCCTTCGGCAGGTCGCCGAGGGCCATCGCCTCGATAATGATGGTGTTGACCGCCCGCCAGCAGCGCATCCCCTCGAAGGCGTGAGCTTCCCGCCTCTCCTGACTGGCCTTTTCGATGAAGGACGAAGACTTCAGCATCATGTCTATGTGGAAATAATCCGGATGCGCCATGGCGAACTCGCAGCAGGCAAAGCCGATTGCCCGGCAGCGCTCCCGCGTGCGCCCTTGAAACGTGGCCGCCTGCTCGAACAGGTCCGCCCGCTGCCGCAGCGACTGCGTGGCCACGCCGAGCACCAGATCCTCCTTCGAGCTGAAATGCTGATACAGCGTACCCTTCGAATACTCCACGGCCTCCGCGAGCTGGTCCATGTTCCAAGCCTGGAAGCCCTTATCCAGCAGCAACCGCCGCGCATGCTTCAAAATGAGCTCCTCACGCGCGATGAACTCGCGCACCTTGCGGCTGGGCAGTGTATTTTGGGCAGGCACGGCCGACTGGTGTCATTTTTTGACCATTGGTCAAATACTTTCAAGCCATGGCGTCCCTCGCGACTTCGTGCCGAGACAAACCTGTTGAGCATCGAGAATGAGTCGAAGGTGGCCCGCATATTCTAGCGCGGGTTGCGGGTGGAACATTTTACTATGGAGGGCGAGGCCGCACACGATCTGGCGTGCGCACATGATGGTGCCCTCGCCATCCTGGATGCGATGCTACCAGAAATAAACCACGGCTCCAAAGCGCGGGCGGCGCTGCGGGCGGCCGTGAAGGTAGGGGTGCCCATGGCGCTTGACGATCATCTGGTGAAGCTACACAGCAATTCCGTCCATGTTGGGCGTTCTGAGGTAATAGACCACGAGTGTGTTTCATTTTCTGCGAACTTGCCGTTTTTGGCTCTTTCGAGGACGTGATTGCCGGGGGGCCTTGGCCATCCATCGAATATAGTAGAATTGTCAGGGGCAAGAAGTCGCAGCGGCTGGAGTTCCAGCAGCTTCGCAAGCCATGAAGTCCCACACAGGTGCTCTTTTCGCCTGGTTTGCCGCCACGACCGTTTTGCCTGCGATCCGCTGAAAGTGCAGGAGGCCGCTTGGGCGGCTTCACTCGACTTCACCGTGCAGGATTCCTCACGCAAGGGTGCTTCGCCGATTCCCATCTATCTGCCTTTGGCGTCGAAAGATGCCCCGGTGGTGCAGGATCAAATCACGCGCTGCAATGCAGACGAGGCGCATGCCTTGCGTGCTTGGCTCGGTCTTACCCGCGTGGGCCGTCCGGGCATTCTTTCGGTGCCGTGACCACGCAGGCGGTCACGGACAAAGCCTGCCCGTCGGTGGAGCACGCTTTACCGATCCACGCATCAAGGCCGCCGTCATGAGGTGCCCCAGTGTGCCCGCCACAGGCAAGGCGGAGCATGCCTTTGGCAGTGTGAAGCTGCCCTGGTGGTTCATGACTGGCACAAAGGATGTCGCCCGCATCGGCACCATGACCATCGATGGCGACTTCGACTCGCGTCTCGGCGTTTATCCAGCGCTGCCGCTCGGCGACAAATACGAACTCGTCCTCCACGAAGCCGAGCACGGTGTCTTCGGTGAACGCGCCCTGCCCGACGAAGGCCGTCAGCAAAACCCGAATCACCGCCGCGCCATCCTCGCCCTCAGCACCGCCTTTTGGGATGCCTTCCTCAAAGGCGACGCCGAGGCCAAAGCCTGGCTCAATGGCGGAGGCGCACGCTCCGTGTTGGAGAAAGACGACAGGTGGCAGCTGAAGTAGGCGTTCACGCTTTCTCAAATGCGCCCACTCCTCTTTCTCTTCGCTCTCAGCCCTCTGCTCTCCGCCCAAACGATCATCAACTCCATCGGCATGAAGCTCGTACCGATCTCGCCGGGCAGCTTCACCATGGGGCAGGATGGACCGGCGGCAGACTACAACGTGAAGAAGCACGCAGCGCAGTTTGATGACGCAGACTGGGATGAAAAGCCCGCACATCGCGTGTCGATCCACACGTCATTCCATCTCAGCGCCACGGAGGTCACCCTCGGTCAATACCGGCAATTCGACCCAACGCATCGCGGCCAAAAGGACGACGACGCAGTAACCGGGGTGAGCTGGAAGGATGCGATCGCCTTCTGTGAATGGCTCTCGAAGAAGGAAAGCAAAACGTATCGCCTGCCGACGGAGGCGGAGTGGGAGTTTGCCTGCCGTGCGGGCACGACGACTCTGTTTCATACGGGCGATGCGCTTCCGGCCGATTTTCACTCGTGGCCGAACGACACCGGTGTGCGCGACCGCTTTTTCCCGGAGGAAAAGATGCCGCCGGAGTATCAGCCGAAGGCCACAAAGCTCTCGCTGAAAGTCGGACGCACACCAGCGAATGCCTGGGGCCTACACGACATGCATGGCAACGTCGCCGAGTGGTGCGCCGACTGGTATGGACCGTATGAGGCCGCCGAGCAGAGTGATCCGCTCGGTCGTGTCGATGGTGACTTCCGTGTGATTCGTGGCGGCAGTCATTCCACGCAGACGCGACTGCTGCGTTCGGCGAATCGCTCATCTTGGCTGCCCGAGGCCGTGAATGACCGGATTGGTTTCCGCGTGGTGCTCGGCGACTGGCCGAAAGGCGAGAAGCTACCGCTGCCAAAGCCCGCGCTGCATGCGCAGAACGTTTCTCAAGGCACACCGAAGATCGAACTGCCACCGCAGGATGAGCCGTTCTTTGAAGGACCAAAGCCGTTCGTCAAAGTGGAGCCGAATTCCTTTGGTCCGACGTATTCAGGCCACAATCACAGCCCCGCCATTGCCGAGTGCCCGAATGGTGACTTGCTCGCGGTGTGGTATTCCTGCGTGGATGAGGCCGGGACGGAGCTAAACAACCTCGCCAGCCGTTTGCGAAGCGGCGCGACCGAGTGGGAGCCTGCGTCGCTCTTCTGGGATGGCGCGGACGTGAATGATCACGCGCCGAAACTTTGGTGGGATGGTGACAAGACGCTCTTCCACCTCGTGCGTGGCCTGCGCGAGAACCTCGTGCGTCACAGCACCGACAACGGCATCACGTGGAGCAAGCCACAAATCATCCAACCCTGGAGCGAGATCGGAAACCAGCTCATGCGCACTCGCGACGGCACCATCTTGATGACGCAGGACGTGACCACCACGAGCCTGACAAAAAGCACCGACGGCGGCAAGACTTGGATCTCTGAAACCATCGCCGACAAGAAGCTCGCGCATCGTAATGGCAGCGCCGCGCGTCACGCGGGCATCCACGCACCTATCGTTGAGCTGCAAGACGGTCGTTTGATGAGCTTGGGCCGTCTCAACAGCGAGTCGGAGCAGAAGCCTTTTAACTTCAAGACACCCGCCAGCTTCTCCAGCGACGGCGGCAAGACATGGACGCATGAAGCGACCGAGTTCCCCGCGATCAGCAGCGTGCAGCGGCAGGCGTTGATCCGCCTGCGTGAAGGCCCGCTGCTCTTCTGCTCCTTCACCGACCTCTCCGCGAATGCGCGAAACCCGAAGGGCATGACCTTCAAAAGCCAAAACGGCGACTTCAACGGCGCAGGCCTCTTCGCCGCGGTGTCCTTCGACGACGGCAAGACGTGGCCGCACAAGCGTCTCGTCACGCCGGGCGGCAAAGAGCGCACGGTGAACGGTATCGACCGCAACATCTTCCCGCTCAGCGACACCCGCGCCGAGCACAACGGCTACCTCGCCGCCATCCAATCTCGCGACGGACGCATCCAGCTCATCAGCAGCCGCAATCACTATGTCTTCAACCTTACTTGGCTGAAGGCGCTGCCGTTGGGCCCGTAGCTTCGATAGGCAATCGAAGCCTGCATGCCCAATACTCACTTCAACGCCTGCGGCACCTTCACCTGAGGCTCCGCGCAGGCCTCCAGCGGCCGCACACTGCTCAGTCGGCAAAAAGAACCTGTCTCCGCCACGCCGCCAATCGAGAAGATCGGCATGAAGGACGCCTCCTGCGTGCGCAAATCCTTTGTACCGGAGCGCAACGGGGCCAGCATGATGGCCACCGCGAGGATCGTGATCCCGGCGGCGAAAAGCTGGCTCTTGCTGGTGGAGCGATGACTTCTCATGGGAGGTCAGAATTGCTTAATAAATCCTAAATAATCACTTTCTACGGCTGGCTCCAGAGATTTTTGCTTGTAGGAGAGATTTTTCTCCGGCAGCCATGTGATGGTGATTTGGATACTCACAGCCGGCTTCGGCGACGGACACAACACGGCCGCCCGATCTGTGGCGGAGGCTCTCACGCGTCTCCTTCCCGATGAAAAGGTGGAGGTCACCGACCTCATCAGCGAGGTGCAGCCCCGCCTCTCCACGGTGCTGAAGGCAGCCTATCAAGTCGCCATCATTCATTGCCCCGCAGCCTGGAGGCTGACCTACAAGATGCTCGGGAACCCGAAAATGACCGGCCCCGATGCCTCCTGGCAGCTCCCGCTCATCCGGGCGGTGGAGGCAAAGCTCGAGCGTGAGCAGCCCCGCCTCATCATCAGCACCTATCCCGTCTATGCCGCCGTCCTCGCCGCCGTGCGGGCCAAGCGAGCGGTGCCACCGCTAGTCACCATCATCACCGATTCCGTCAGTGTGCATCCCATCTGGGTGGCTCAACCAAGCGACCGCTTTTGCGTAGCCGATGACGAGACGCAGGAGGTGGTGGAAAAACTCGGCGTGGCTCGTGAAAAGATCCGCATCACCGGCTTTCCCGTGAGTCTAGCCTTCACCGAGGAGCTGCCCCCAGAGGCCCATCAGCCCTGCCAGCGCATCCTTTACCTACCCTCCACACCCGGCCGCCATGTCGCCGCCACGCTCACGGCGCTGCGCCCGCTGCTGCTCTCCGGTGTGAAGCTTACTCTGCCCGTTGGAAAGCACGGCTCGCGTCTCTACCATGTGCTGCGCCGCTTCACCGACTCGCTGCCGCCGGACACACTCGACATCATAGGCTGGACGCCGCGCATCCCCGAGTTTCTCCGCACGCATGATGTGGTCATCTGCAAGGCTGGCGGCGCTATCCTGCACGAGGTCCTCGCCGCGAAAATCCCTGCCGTGATCGATTACGTCGTCCCCGGCCAGGAGGAAGGCAATGCCGAGATGCTCACCTCGCATGCCTGCGGCATCCGCACCCACACGCCAAAAGAAACTGCCGCCGCTGTCGAAAGCATCCTCATCAATGACGGAGCCGCCGGCCGCCGAATGCGTGCGAACATGGTCCCACTCAGCGTGCCCGATGCCGCCCTGAAAACCGCCCAGGCCGCGCTCAAGCTCGCCAGGACGCTTCCATAGCCACAGATTTCGGCAGCGCATCGTGATGCGTGAAACACGCCCGGCGCTCGTTTCAGGTTCACGCCAGCCATGCATCGCTTTCTTCTTTGCCTCCTTTTTTCCTCCAGCTCCCTCGCGCAGCCCTTCCTCGTCGAAATCGGCCAGCCGCGTGCGGAGATCATCATCAGCGACAAACCCACGCGCACTCAGCGAGTCGCCGCGCATGAGTTTCGGCAGCAAATCGAGAAGATCAGCGGTGCGAAGCTGCCCATCGTCACACAGCCTTCGGGTAATGCGGTCAAAGTGTTCATCGGAGCGAGCGATTCATGCCCGGTGAAGGCCGAGGGACTCAAAGACGGCGCGTATCGCATCGCTACGGGCGCGGATTGGATGGCGCTGATCGGCGATGACGCCGACTTCGAGCCGGTGGGGCCGTTTGCGAAGCACAATGGCGACATCCCGCGAGCACAAACCGAGTGGGATAAAATCGTCGGAGCACCGTATGGGCTGCCGAATCCCGGTTTGTATAAGCACCGGGCCAAAATCCCGCTGGATGGCGAAACACTCGAAGTCTGGGGACTCGACGAACGCGGCAGCTTCAACGCGGTGAGCGGCTTTTTGCAAAAACTCGGCGCACGCTGGTTTTTGCCCGGCGAACTCGGCGAGGTGCTGCCCACGCTGAAGACCATCGAGCTACCGAAGCTCGACGAAACCGTGAAGCCGGAATTCGCTTTGAGGCAGTTCAACTTCCGCTTCGCCACCTGCGGGCCGGACTCCGCGCTTTGGGTCATGCGACTCGGCATTCGCAATGACGAGCGCCTGCAAATCGCCCACGGCATGGCGAACATGACGAACCGCCAGCCTGTGTTCGACGCGCATCCCGACTGGTTCGCGATCTACGGCGGCAAGCCCGACTTCAAGGCCGGTGACTCGAAGTGCCAGCTCTGCTACTCGAACGAAGAACTCTTCCGCGAGACCGTGCGCTATGCGCGGGCGCTGCTCGACACCTTCCAGCTTGAAAGCGTCTCCATCATGCCGCCCGATGGCTACACCTCCATTTGCCAATGCGAGAAGTGCAAAGGCAAGGACACACCCGAGCGCATCGAGCGCGGCCTGCTCAGTGACTATGTATGGGACTTCGTCAATCGCGTGGCCAAAGAGGTCGGCAAAACGCATCCGAACGCCAAAGTGCTGAACTGCGCTTACGGCGTCTATACCCTGCCACCGCTGAAGATCGCCAAACTGGAGCCCAACGTGCTCGTCGGCATCGTCGGTGGTCGTCGCCCGATGAACATCGCTGCCTCCAAAGCCGAAGGCGAGGCCGCGCCGGAATCTCTGCGTGCCGCTTGGGCGAAAAAGACCGACAACCCCATCATCAACTTCGAAAACTATCCTTTCACCGATCGTGGTTGGTATCTGCCCGCCTTTGCCTCGAAGTCGATGGGTGACAGCGTCCTCGCCACCAAGGGCATGTCCCAAGGCGAAGACATCTGGCTCACCGTGCGTCAGGACTTCGATAAAGTCGGCATCGGCTTCAATCACTTCCTCGTCTATTTCACCGCCCGCGCTTATTGGCCCGGCTACGAACCCGCCGCAGCGCTGCGTGAGTATTGCCGCCTCTTCTACGGCCCCGCAGAAAGCGAAATGCACACCTTCTTCACGCACTGCGAGGCGAACTGGAAAACGATGGGTGAAGACAAGGCGAAGGCCGATGAAGCGCTCGCCCTTTTCGAGAAAGCGAAGGCCAAAACCGATGTCGCGAGCGTATTTGGCAAACGCCTCGCCCTCATCGACGACTTCCTCAAAGGCCTGCGCATGAAATCCCAGCAGCTCGGCCAAAAACGCGGCCCCGTGCCCACCGTGCGCCTCGTCGGCGATGCGAAGGGCATCGTCATCGACGGCAAACTCGACGACGAATACTGGCAAAACTGCCCAGTAGCCGCCACGGGCAAGTTCCGCGAGTTGCAGACAGGCCGCACGCCCACCTTTGGCACCTCCTTCAAAGCCGGATGGCAAGGCAACAACGTCGTCTTTGCCATTCGCTGCGATGAACGACGCGGTGAGAAACCCAACATCACCACCACCCGCGATGACGACCAGGCGCTCTGGCATGGAGACGCCATCGAGATCGAGCTCGCCACCGAGAC
>JBJONJ010000573.1:0-6933 GCA_046051905.1 Verrucomicrobiota bacterium | reverse complement strand
CAGACTCAGGACTTCAAAACCGTCGAAGGCAAAAGGATTCCATTCAAGAAGTACCTCATCCAGCAGATCGAAGGAATCTTCCGCCTCTACACCCCAAGGGAACTCTACTACAAAACCCTCTTCGAGTTGTTTCGCGATCAGATGCTGGAGTTGGAGGCGAACCCCGAGCTCCAACAGCGTATCGGCCACCTCAAACACACCAAGATCTTCCGCACCCTCTATGACTTCCAGCAGAAGGGCGTCTTGAGCCTGATCAAGAAAATGGAGGACTACCAGGGTGCGATCCTTGCCGATGCCGTCGGTCTTGGAAAAACATGGAGCGCCCTCGCCGTCATCAAATACTACGAACTCAAGGGCTATCAATGCGTCCTGCTCTGCCCGAAAAAGCTCTCCCACAACTGGACACGCTACCGCAAAAACCACGGATCACTTTTTGAAAGCGACCGCCTTGACTACGTCGTCCGATACCACACCGACCTTCAGGACAACCGCCTCGAAACCAACCACACCGATGGACTGACACTCGAAGGTTTTTTCAACAGCGACAAACCCAAGCTCTTCGTCATCGACGAAAGCCACAACCTCCGGAACAGCAAATCCGGGCGCTACCAATACCTCGTCGAAAAACTCCTCAAAGCAAACCGCGAAGTCCGCGTCCTGCTTCTCTCAGCAACCCCCATCAACAACGACTTCAAGGATCTCCGCAACCAACTCGCCCTGCTCGTCAAAGACCAGGACAGCGGGTTCGCAGACATCAAGGGTGTATTGGTGGAGAGCCTCGAAACCCAGTTCCGCCTGGCTAGCAAGGCCTTCGGTGAATGGAGCACCGACCCGAACAGGAACGTCCGCAGCCTGCTCCAGAAACTCCCCGAGCCTGTCACCCGACTCATCGACCGCATCATCGTCGCCCGCAACCGCAGGCACATCAAGGGCCTCTCCGGCAACCTCGATTTCCCCGAAATGGCACCACCGGTGAACGTCTGCATCGAAGCCCTGCAAATCAGCGAGTTCGCCCGCTTCGATCAGATCCTCGATGCCCTGCCTCAGGTCTTCGCCGCCTACAAGCCGGCCATGTATCTGCTCAAACCCGCATCCGTCAGCGTCCTCGAAGACGAAGCCCAGCGCGACCAGGCACTCGTCGTTATGCTCAACAAGCTGCTCGTCAAGCGCCTCGAGTCCTCGTGGCAGGCCTTCCGCCAGACTCTCAAAGCGGTTCAGGCTGTTCATCGCAGCACCTTCACGGCCGTTGAAGGATATCGCACCCACAAGCAAGACGCCACCCTCGCGGCGGACCTAGGTAGCCTCAACACGACAGAAGACGAAATCGATTTCCCGCTCGGAAAACGCGAAATCCGCATCTCCGAAATCGAGGCCGCCGGCCGCCTCGAAGCCTTCCACACCCACCTCAGGGAGGACCTCGGGCGTCTCGATATCCTGATCGCGAAGCTCGACCAATACGCTGCTTCGATCACATCGGAAACCACTACCGCCACCCGCGACCCGAAGCTCCAGCACCTCATCGGTCTCATCGACCAGCGCCTTGCCGCAGCACCCCGCACGGAAAAACGCCGCGTCCTCATTTTCACCAGCTACGAGGACACCGCCCGCTACCTCTTCGACGAACTCACCCGCCGCGGATCCTCCCGCGTCGCCATGGTCTCCGGCTCCGGTGCCCGCTCGTCCGAAGATCCCGGCGTGGTCCACAAAAACTTCGAACCGGTGCTCGAACGCTTCTGCCCCTACACGAAGCTCTACCGGGAAAAAGAGTGGAAAGCCTACGAAACCGAGTTCACGAAAGCCAACGGTTGGGCATCCTACGATCACTGGAAATCCTGGGTGCGCGATTTTCACGAACCCACCGCCGCTAAGCTCGATGCCCCGGTGGAAATCCTCATCGCCACCGACTGCCTCAGCGAGGGCCAGAACCTCCAGGACTGCGACGTCGTCATCAACTACGACATCCACTGGAACCCCGTCCGCCTCATCCAGCGCCTCGGCCGGATCGACCGGATTGGCTCACCCAATTCCACCGTCACCGGGATCAACTTCTGGCCCACCGCCACCGTCAACGACTACCTCGGTCTCCAAAAGCGCGTGGAAGACCGCGCCGTTGCCATCGCCGTGGCCGGCTCCGAGGTCCCCTCCTTCACGGAAAAAGTCCGCGAGCGCCTCCAGGACAGCAGCTTCCAGGAAGAACTCGAAGCCCGCATGCTCGCCCATCTCGAAAGCTCGTGGGAAGACCTGGAACAAAGCTCCGACACCCTCGATTTCTCCGACCTCTCCCTCGAAGTCTTCCGCCAAGATCTCCTCCGCGAACTCGGTGAGCACCAAAAACAATACGAAGCCATGCCCCTCGGCGTCTTCACCGGCTTCCACCCCGATCCCGACGCCACCACCCGTCCGGAAGGCGTCGTCGCCCTGCTCGGCTACCCATCCCGCAAAAACGGCGCCCGCACCCCCTACAAACGCCACAACCTCGTCTATCTCGACCTCCACGGAAATGTCGTCCTCGACCGCTCCGCCGACGTCCTCAAGTTCCTTGCCGATCACCAGAGCCACGAACGGAAGGTCCCCGAAGCCATCGACCGCAACGAACCCGCTGCCATTGGCCAACTCTCCACCTCCATCAAAACCTGGCTTGCCTCCTTTGCCACCGGCGAGGCACTCGACGATCTGCTCGTCGGTTTGCAAAACAACGACCCTGCTAAGAAGCCCCTCCACAACGACGGAAAGACCCTCGAACAACAATACGACCCCGAAAACTGCGACCTCATCCTCTGGTTCGTCATCGGCAAGCAACCGTGATGTCCATTCCGTCTCCTTGAAACCATGAGCCAAGATCTCCCACGGCCCTCCGGCGAATTCCTCCTCTACTCCGGCCCCGACGGGCGGGTGAAGGTGGAATGTCGCTTTCAGGAGGAAACCCTCTGGCTCACCCAGCGCCTCATGGCCGACCTGTTCGGGGTCGGTGTCCCGGCGATCAACAAGCACCTGAAAAACATCTTCGAATCCGGAGAATTGAGGGAAGAAGAGGTTATTTCCATTTTGGAAACAACCACTGCCCACGGTGCCATGGAGGGAAAAACCCAGACGCAAAAGACCCGTTTCTACAACCTCGACGCCATCATCGCCGTCGGCTACCGGGTCAACAGCTACCAAGCCACCCAGTTCCGGATCTGGGCAACGCGGACGCTCAAGGAGTTCCTCATCAAGGGCTTCGTGATGGACGACGAGCGCCTGAAGCAAGGCGGGCAGGTCTTTGGCAGAGACTATTTCGAGGAACTGCTGGAACGCATCCGGGAGATCCGGGCCAGTGAGCGGCGGTTTTACCAGAAAATCACCGACATCTACGCCACTGCGGTCGATTACGACCCCAAGGCCCCGGTCACCCGGGAATTTTTCGCCACCGTCCAGAACAAGCTCCACTGGGCCATCACCGGCAAGACGGCCGCCGAGCAGATCTATGCCTCAGCCGATGCCGAGAAGCTCCACATGGGACTCACCACCTGGAAGAACGCACCACAGGGCAAAATCCTGAAGTCGGACATCACCATCGCCAAAAACTACCTCAGCGCGAACCACATCGAGGAATTGAACCGCATCATTTCCGCCTACCTCGACCTCGCCGAAAACCGCGCCCGCCGGGGCATCCTCACCCGGATGAGCGAGTGGGTCTCCTTTCTCCACAGCTTCCTGGAACTTTCCAATTACCCGATCCTGCAAGACGCTGGCAAAGTCTCCGCCTTGGAAGCCCGGCTCAAAGCCGAGGCGGAGTTCGAAACCTTCCGCAAGCGTCAGGATCTCGAATACCGATCCGATTTCGACGAAGAAATCCGCCGCATCCAAGGCGGCTAAGCACCCGGCATCTCCTCTTTTCAGCATTTCAGCATTTACCCGACCATGTCCCTCGAATCCGCACTCCACGCCTTCTCCACCCAGCCGCTCCTCACCGCCGCCCGCGGCCTCTTCAAGGACACCCTCAAGATCCCCCTCAGCCCGCTCGCCGATGCCGCCATCACTCCGCAGCGCTTTTTCCGCGATAACCTGAAAGATGCACACGCCACCATCCAAAGGATCTACCTCGTCGGACGCGTGGAAGACGGCACATTCACCAAACAACTTCCACCAGACGACTTTGAAACGCTGGAAAATTCGATCAAAACCGACTACGAAGGCCTCATCATCCTTGCCGTTGATCTAGGGGACAACTATGTCACGCGCTCTGCACTCTCCAGCTTCACCCGAGACTTCAACCGCTCATTCAAGGCGGCTCCTGTCATTGTGGTTTACAAATACAACCACGACCAAACCTGCATCTCGCTCGCCTCCTGCGAACGCTCTGCCTACCAACAACAATGGAGAGATGGAGAAAAGCCCGGCAAGGTTTCCTTGCTGAAGGACATCCTCCCGGAGCAACCCCATTCTGCTCATTTGCGCTTCCTTTTGCAGCTTACCGTTCCCGACAGAGGAAATGCACGTCCCACCAACTTTCGCGATCTTCACCGCTACTGGCAGCGGGTCTTCGATAGCCGTGTACTCAACGAACAATTCTACAGAGAAGTCGCCGCGTGGTATCAGCATGCGATTGGCCGCATCCGTCTGCCGGATTGCCCCGCCCATTTCAGGGATAACTCCGAAGCCCATGTCAAGGACTTCACCGTCCGCCTGATCTGTCGTCTGATGTTTTGCTGGTTCCTCAAAGAGCGTGGCCTCATCCCCCCCGAACTATTGGAACTTCGCGATTACCAGGGGCGCGTTTACCCCTTGGTCAAGGATTCGAATGAGGCGGATCTCAATCTTGAAATGTTTGGCCAGAGCAGTTCTTACTACCGTGCCGTTCTCCAAAACCTCTTCTTCAACGCGCTTCACCAACCCATCGCTACCCGTAAACGCAAAACCACCGAATGGTATCGCCCGGAAGAACTTCACCCAGATTTCGATCACTCCCTGTTTAATCGCGTCCCCTACATCAATGCCGCCCTCTTTGAAAAAGACGATGGCGACAACGTCAGCAACCGTTCAGACGAAGGTGTCTTCTCTGTGCCCAATGAACTCTTCTACGCCGAGGAAATCGCCGTGCAACGCGGTGCTGGCGCACGGAATCGGGTGGTCACCAAAGGCCTGAACCGCATCTTCGCTCAATACAAATTCACCATCGAGGAAAACACTTCTCTCGAAGAAGAGGTTGCGCTCGATCCGGAGCTTCTCGGCATGGTCTTCGAGAACCTCCTCGCCGAAATCGATCCGAACGACGACGGATCTGCCGACAGTGCCCGGAAAGAATCCGGCTCCTATTATACCCCACGCCGCATCATCGACTACATGGTGAATGATGCGCTTCTGATCCACCTGCGCAATGCCATGGGTTACCGCGAAGGAACGTTGCCCACAGGCTACGAGCAGAAGCTCGAAAACTTGCTTTACTTCGATCAGATCGAGTCCGAAGACGCCGATTTCCGCAATGCGGTCATCGAAGCGCTCGACCGGGTGAAAATTCTCGACCCCGCCTGCGGCTCCGGTGCCTTTCCCGTGGGAATGCTCAACCGCATGGTGCAGCTTCTGAAGCTAGTCGATCCTGACAATCACCTCTGGATCGAACTCCAGGTGCAACGACTACCGGATGAACTCCAGGAACAAACACGCCGCGATCTTCTCTCCCACGACAACAACTACCCACGCAAACTCGGACTCATCCGCAATGCCATCTACGGCATCGATATACAACCCATGGCCGTGATGATCACCAAGCTGAGGTTCTTCATCTCCCTGCTCATCGATCAGAAAATTGACACCAATAAACCTGCGACGAACTACGGCATGGAGCAGCTTCCCAACATGGAGACGAAGGTCATCTGCGCAAACAGCCTCCAAAACTTCGCCGCCGATATGTATCAGGACGCGGCCATCGAGGATCTTGCCCGGGCTCGTAAACGATACTACCAGCGCGACCTCAGGCCCGCTGAGCAAGCTGCGGAGTTGGAAATCATCATCACGAAGTTGGATGAAGCTTTCCCTCAATTTTATAAAGCAGCCCTTGGTCATCCAGGTTTGTCCGATGAAGCAGGCCGCCGCCGAGCTAATCGAAAGTGTTTGGAAACATGGTTTCACTTTGGATCTATGGCCGCCCCGTTTTTCAGCCTCAAACTCTTTTTCCCGGAGGTCGCGCAAAACGGCGGCTTCGACATTGTCATCGGAAATCCGCCATATGGCGGCACGCCGATTCCAGATCCACTGAAAACTTCACTCAACCTTGGATCAAAAGATCCCTACGGTGCCTTCATCTCGCGTTTCATCGCGCACGATCCTCCGCTGAAACGGCATGGAGTGCTGGCCTACATCGTCTCTGATACCTTCATGACGATCAAATCGCACAAGCCTCTGCGCGAGCAGATCCTTCAGAGCTTTATCCACCGCATGATACGGGTGCATACGGATACTTTTAATGCCACGGTGAACACAGCCATCATCATTTTAGAGTGGGAGATTCCACCCGCCAAGACGGATCGGAAAAGCCTGGTTCCTGACGGCCACACCTGCCTCATGGCTGACCTCACCCAAGTGAGCATCCACGAAAACTACAGTCGCTTCCTTCAATTGCTCTACCGCACATCGGCAGCGTCCGAAATTGCCAAGGATGGAGATAAAGGGATTCACATTATGATGGGTGATAATTGGCACAGCGAAAGCTCGCCCGAGTATGCACTCTACCGCTATCCGCAGAATTTAATCCGCAAGAATTCCAATATCCCGTTCTTCGTAGCATCCCCGAAACTGTTCACATTGATGGACGATACCACGGCAGCAATTCAATATCGAAAGGTTGACAATAAACGCGTCCCAGTAAGAGTGATAGAATTAAATGGCGCTTTGATCGAATTAATCAAGATCGGGGATATTGCAGATGTTAAAGTTGGCCTTCAAACCGGAGATAAT
>JBJONJ010000572.1:0-5037 GCA_046051905.1 Verrucomicrobiota bacterium | reverse complement strand
GATCCGGGTGATTTGCGTCAACGCGTCAAAGGCATGCACGACCACGCCATCATCTGCGGGCATGGTCCGGTGGGTGAAAAGCTCAACAAGGAGCTGCTCGACAGCGGGGTGACCACGCTCGTCATCGAGCTGAACGCGGAAACCGTGCGCCACTTGAAGCGACAAGGCCAGACCGTTCTCTTTGCCGATGCCACGCATCAGGAAACCTGGGATCTCACCCAGCTTGCCAAGGCCCGCCTCGTCGCCCTGACCTTTCCCGACGCGCTGATCAATGCCCAGGCCCTCGAAATCATTCGCGAGTCACGGCCTGACCTTCCCGTGCTGGCCCGGGCGAGGTTCGTTTCGGATGTCGAGCGTCTCAAACGCCTCGGCGCCACCGTCGTGATCAATGACGAGCAGGAGGCCAGCCAGGCCGTGGTGGACGCCGCGATCACGCTGCAAGGGGCGTGAGCCTTCACCTCCGGTACATCATCTGCCCCGTCCTCGCGTCGATGTAAGTGCCCGGACCGCCGTTCACCGAAGGCGCGGGGTAGTTGTAGCCCGGAACGAGCATGCCGGGCTGCACCGGTTGATTGCCGATGGTTTGATAGCTCTGAACACCACCGGTGGAGCGGATGACGCCGCTGGAGCTGCGCGTGCCGAAAGGGCCGGTTTCATTCTGCTGATACATCACGGTGCCGCCGGGCTGGGCCATCGAGGCGGCGTTTTGTTCGGCTCGGCGGGCTTCCCGCTCCGCGTGACGGGCGTAATCGGCCTCGGAGAGACGGAAGCTGGCCGCGCCTCCCGTGCTCTTGTAGGCGGGCTGTCGCTTTGTTTCCGGCGGAGGCACTTCAGGACCACTCGCGACACATCCGGCGGCGAGAACCAAGGTGGCTAGCCCGAGGGCCATTTTCGGTGTTTTCATGCCTCGATAGTAACACGGCGGCCTTGTCGCGTTGAGAAATCGTTGCCACGATGGCCGCATGCAGCCCACCGTCGTGTCCCATCCGCTCGCCCAATGCCATCTCACTGAAATGCGTCATGCTTCGACGCCGCCACATCGCTTTCGGCGGCATTTGAACCTCCTCGGGCGCATGCTCTTCCTCGAAGCCACGCGTGATCTGCCCGTCGCCGCGACTCGGGTGCAGACACCGCTGCAAGAAACCAGCGGTGTGAAGTTTGCCCGCCCGATGGTGTTCGTCCCCATCCTCCGAGCAGGCCTCGGATTGCTCGACGGCATCCTCTCACTCGTGCCGGATGCCTGCGTGGCCCATGTGGGCATCAAGCGGAACGAGGAGACCGCGCAGCCGCAACCCTACTACGCGAACCTGCCGCCGGTGATCGCCGAGGCGGATGTGTTTTTGCTCGATCCCATGCTCGCCACCGGTGGCAGCGCGGTGGAGGCGGTGCGGCAGGTGAAGGCCGCCGGCGCCTCCCGGATCACCATGCTCTGTGTGGTGAGCTGCCCGGAAGGCATCGCCGCGCTTTCAAAGGCCCATCCCGATGTCCGGATCGTCACCGCCGCCATCGACGACGGCCTGAACGAGCGCAGCTACATCGTGCCCGGCCTTGGCGACGCGGGGGATCGCTACTTCGGAACGGTCTGAGAGGGCGGTGGACACCGAAAATTGCCGTTGCTCCGCTGTCCTGGAGCGGCGAGACAAAAACCCGAAATCACGCCACGATGGGAGAACCACAACGACCGAAAAAATTCCTGCCCCACCCGTTCCACTACCACCAGGAGCTGGAGGTCAGCATCGAGAACCTCACCAACGAGGGCACCGGCGTGGCACGCGTGAGCGGCTGGGTCGTTTTTGTGCCCTTCACCCTGCCGGGCGAGCGCGTGCGCTGCCGCGTCTTCCGCAATCACAAGAATTACAGCGAGGCAGACCTCATCGAGGTGCTCGAGGCCTCGCCGAAGCGTCTGCTGCCGCCTTGCCCGCTCTTTGGTCAATGCGGTGGCTGCCAGTATCAGCACCTCGCGTATGAGGAGCAGCTCATCTGGAAGCGAAACCAGGTCACCGAGCTGCTGCGCCACATGGCGAAGATCGAGCACGAGGTGCTGCCGGTGATCCCCTCGCCCATGGAATACGGCTACCGGTCCAAGATTACTCCGCACTTCCAAAAGCCGCGTGAGGGCCAGATCCGCGACATCGGCTTCCTGCGCATCGGCACGCGGATGGCGCTGGTGGATGTGCCGGAGTGCCAGATCGCCATGAAGGCGATCAATGAGGCCCTGCCCGCCCTGCGCGAGGACATCAAGGCGAAGTCCGACCAGTTCAAACGCGGTGCCACGCTGCTCATGCGGGCCGCGAAGAACGGCGTGCTCACGCAGAGCGATCAAATCGCCATCGAGGAGGTGGACGGCATCAAGTTCGAGTTCCAGGCCGGCGATTTCTTCCAAAACAACCCCTTCATCCTGCCCGCCTTCGTGCAGCATGCTGTGGACGAGGCCAAGGCCTGTGGGGCCCGCTTCCTCGTCGATGCCTACTGCGGCAGCGGCCTCTTCGCGCTCTCCGCCGCGAAGGCCTTTGAAGAAGTCATCGGCGTCGAAATCTCCGAGACTGCCGTCGCCAAGGCCACGCACAATGCGCAGCTCAATGAGATCACGAACTGTCGCTTCCTCGCCGCCGATGCGCAGAAGGTCTTTGAGGTCGTCCCGCATGCCGGAGCGGATACCGTGGTGCTCATCGACCCTCCACGGGCAGGGTGCAGCCGCGAGTTTCTGGAGCAGCTCTTCGCCTTCGGCCCGAAAGCCGTCGTCTATGTGAGCTGCAATCCCGCCACGCAGATGCGCGACCTCGTGCTCTTCCATGAGGCCGGCTTCAAGCTCCACAAAGTGCAGCCCTTCGACCTCTTCCCACAGACGAAGCACCTCGAGTGCGTGATGACGCTGTCGAAATAAGACACTTTAGATACGTCCGACTGGTCCGACGTGTCTGACCAGTCAAACAGAGCGGCTCACTTCTTCTTCAGCGCCTGATCAATGTCCTCCCAGAGGTCTTCGACGTGCTCGATGCCCACGCTGAAGCGCACGAGGCTGTCGGTGACGCCGGCTGCCTCTCTCACATCCTTCGGGAAGGACGCATGCGTCATGCTCGCCGGATGGGCGACGAGGCTTTCGATGCCACCGAGGCTCTCCGCCTGGGTGAAGAGGCGCAGACGACGGATGAAATCGAGCGTCTTGGCGTAGCTGAGCCCGAAATCGGCCAGCAGCATGCCGCCGCCGAGTTTCATCTGCTTCTTGGCGAGCTTGTACTGCGGGTGGCTGGTCAAAAACGGATACTTCACGGCTTTGACGCCTTTGCGGCCTTCGAGGCGTTTGGCGAGTTCGAGGGCGTTGGAGCTGTGGCGCTCGATTCGCACGGCTTCGGTCTTCGCACCGCGTGAAACGAGCCAGGCATCAAACGGGCTCGGCTGCAATCCGAGGGCTTTTTGGGCGAAGATCATCTTTTCCTGCCACTCGTCGTTGTTGGTGCACACCGCGCCGCCGAGGCAGTCGCTGTGGCCGTTGGTGTATTTCGTGGTGCTGAGCTGCGAGAGGTCTGCGCCGAGGTCGAGCGGCTGCTGGAGCAGGCTGGAGGCAAAGGTGTTGTCCACGGCGACGATGCTGCCGACTTTGTGCGCGGCATCGGAGATCGCTTTGATGTCGAGGATCTTCAAAAGCGGGTTCGTGGGCGATTCGAGCCACACCAGCGCCGGTTTGAGGTCTTTGATGAGGGCGTAGTTCGCCGGGTTGGTGAGGTCCGCGTATTTGATTTTGATGTCGAAGCGGCGCAGCACCCGCTCGAAGAGGCGGTAGGTGGCACCGTAGATCTGCTGCTCGCTGAGGATGGTATCGCCCGCTTTGAGCGAGAACATGATGGCGCTGATGCTGCTGATGCCGCTGGCGAAGATAGTGGCGTGTTTCGCATTCTCCAGCGAGGCGAGCGTGGCCTGGAGGTTGCGGAAGTTCGGGTTGCCGCTGCGCGTGTAGTCGAATCCACCGGGGTTTCCCGTCTCGAAGGTCGAGGTCATGTAGATCGGCGGGATCACCGCGCCGGTTTCACTGCGCCAGTCCTGTCCGACGTGGATGGCACGGGTCTCAAAACGGGCGTCGGTGGGGATGGTGGGGTCGTCCTTCATGGCGCGGGAGGAATGGCGGAGGTTCGTCGCGTCGGCAAGATTTTGCACAGGAGAATGATGCTGGACTTGGCAGGTCGGTTTCGTTTTGAATGCCCGCCCGCATGCACTGGACCCAAAACTACGATCCCCTCGGCCATCTGATTCTCTCTTCGCTCGTGGCGGCGGTGCCGGTGGCGGTGCTGCTGGGGCTGCTGGCGTTCTGGCATGTGCGGGCGCAGTTCGCGGCGATGGCAGGCTTGATCGCGGCGATGGGGATTGCGGTGTTCGTTTATCACATGCCCGCGCCGCTGGCGGGCATGGCGGCGGTGAATGGCGCGGTGTTTGGCTTGTTTCCCATCGGCTGGATCGTGCTCAATGCGATGTTCGTTTACAATCTGAGCGTCGAGACGGGCCAGTTCGCCGTGCTGCAGCGTCAAATTGCGGGCTTTTCGAGTGACCGACGCATTCAAGCCCTGCTCATCGCGTTCAGTTTCGGGGCCTTCATCGAAGGTGCGGCGGGTTTTGGAGCCCCGGTGGCCATCACGGGTGCTTTGATGATCGGCCTGGGCTTCAAACCTCTCGAAGCCGCGAAACTGGCGCTCATTGGCAACACCGCGCCAGTGGCCTTTGGTTCGCTCGGCACGCCATTGACGACGCTAGCGGACATCACGGGGCTCGACCTGCTTTCGCTCAGCGCGATGGTGGGACGGCAACTGCCGCTGTTCTCGCTCATCGTGCCTTTCTGGCTGGTGGCGGCACAGGTCGGATGGCGAGGCATGCTGGGCGTGTGGCCAGCGTGCTTGGTGACCGGCGCGAGCTTTGGCGTCATGCAATTCGTGATGAGCAACTACCATGGTCCGTGGCTGGTGGACATCGTCAGCGCCGTGGTGGCGATGGCGGCGCTCGTGCTCTTCATGAAGGTGTGGAAGCCGAAAATAGAGACGGCGGAAGGCT
>JBJONJ010000571.1:0-2799 GCA_046051905.1 Verrucomicrobiota bacterium | reverse complement strand
CCCGGTCTTTACCGCCACGAAAACGGCAGCTACTACGGCAAGAAGAAAATCCGAGGCGTCAAAAAGGTGGTCGCACTGACCACGCCGGAAGGGCAGAACATCTCAGACCGCAAGTGGGCGGAAAAGGCATTCAAGGCATGGGTTGAAAAGCTGGAGAACCCGCCACCTGCAAACGCGCAAATGCCCTTCGGCGATTTGCTCCAGAAGCTCAAAGACTCGCTCAAGGGAAAGAGCGATTCGACGCAGGACAAAATGGATTGGGTCCGGCGCGGATTTGAGATGGACTACCCGGAGTTCCTGCGGAAGCCGATTGAATCAATCAAGCCGTCCGACGTGTCGGACTTTTTGGGAAGGCGTTCCAAAAAGCTCGGCGCACTCGCTTTTAACGACATGAGCCGCATCGTGAAGAACGCGTTCGAGCTGGCTTTGCACGATGGCGACATTTCGGAAACCCCGTATGACAAAGTTCCGAAAACCATTCGTCGCAAGCAAGTGAACCGCGCTCCCGCGCAGGTTCCCACCGTCGAGCAGTGCCAAGCGATTTGTGACCATGTGCGCAGCCGCCCGTTTTCCGACACGGCGGAACGCTCGGCGGACATGCTGGAATTCATGCACAAGGCAGCACTCGGAACAGCGGAATGCGTTTATGCAGACTGGCAGAAAGTGAACTGGCAAGGCGGCTACATCGAGGTGAAGCGCCAGAAGACCGGCGCATATTTCCGCGTGCCGATTTACGACCATTTGAAGCCCTTTCTCCTCGATTTGCACGAGCGGCAAGGCAAGCCAGCCTCAGGTCCGCTCTTCTCGATCCTGTCGCCCAAGCAGGCGCTTTACAACGCCTGCACGCGCCTTGCCTTCCCGGCCTACTCGCCGATTGATTTCCGCAAGGCTCGCATCACATGGTTCCTCCGCAAAGGAGTAGCAGCGGAGGCAATCGCCAAATGGCAGGGCCATCGTGACAATGGCGTCCTGATTCGCCGCACCTATTCATGGGTCATCTCAGACTCAGACAACGCCTATGAGCAGGAACAGCTCTCAAAGCTCAAAGCGTAGCCTTTGCCAAGGCTTCAACGTCTTCCCTTGGAATCCGAACCAGCGCCGTCAGAGGACTGCGGCGCAAGAGTTTACGCTCAATGAACCGGCTCACCGTCTTTTGAGACACGCCGAGCATCTCGGCGCTTTCTTTGAGCGAGAGGCATTTTCTGACAGACGGCCTCGCCGCTTTTCTGAGAGTCGCTATTTCAGCTTCCAGCGTGCTCACACGCTGGACCAAACCCGGCAGCGCAGCAATGGCCTGGGCTAGAATCAGAGGGTCTTGAGTAGAGGCGAGCATTTCCATTTCCTGTTCAGTCCGTCCCCAGCCCCGAAACCGAACAGACGTTTTCAAAATCATTTGCGCGGTGAAATCGCGGCTTCTAGCCTGAAACGAAAATGGATGACCTGCTAAAACTTGTCCGCACCTACCGGGTGACGGCTGCACTCGACCAGCGCTTGGGTCTGGCCGATGCCCTGTTTCGGATGATTGTCCCGGAGCTTCGATTCTTTGTGTTTAGCGCCGTGCCCCATCATGCCGCAGACGATGTGCTTCAAGAAACCCTCAAGGGCATTGCCACGAGTCTCAAAAGGTTCGAGGGCGATACCAAGAATGCGTTTTGGGCGTGGTGCTATCGCATCGCCCGCAACAAAACCAGCGACTACTTCCGAAAGGAGGAGGCCAACCGCTTGGAGATCATGCCACCGGACGACCTTTTGCAGATGATCGAATCGGCGCAGCCGAGTTCAGGCATTCCAGCCCAGGAAAGACACGACCTGGAATATGCCGTTGGATTGCTCCGCAAGGCCAAGCCGGATTGCTTCGAGTTCCTTTGGAAGCATTATGTGATCGGACTCGCCTACGCCGAGATCGCCACCGAGCACAATCTGCAATATGATAACGTCCGAATGAAAATCACGCGCTGCCTCAGCGAAGCGCAATCCCTCATCTCTTGATATGGCCGACCAGAACACAGAAGCAGCAGCCAAACTGGAGAAGCTAGGCGCACGCCTACGGCAAGCCGTAGCGGCGCAGCACCCCACGCAGGAGCGGGATATTCAAACCGCCCTTGGAGCGGTCAGAGAGCAATGGGAGCAGGAACAGGAGGCGCTGAGGCAAAAGAAGCCCGCTCCCGGCAAAGGGCCGCAGCGAGAGCCAGAGCCACCCGAAGCCGACCGTTAAGGCCAAATCCTGCCTATCTGGATTATATGGGTGTTTGTGGGTGTCGTTTTGGCTGGACTTTTGGGTGTTTATGGGTGTATATATGGAGTCTAGGAGACTTCTATGCTCAAAACCGATGCCATCCAAATCACGCCCGAATTGCTGGCGTTGATTGCCGAGATTGACGAGTTCAAAGGCGCTTGGCGTGCCCTTGGCACGCTTGCCCCTGAACGCTTGAAGGCTTTGCGCCACGTCGCGACCATTGAGAGCATCGGTTCCTCAACTCGCATTGAGGGCAGCAAGCTCACCGACCGCGAGGTTGAGCGGCTGCTCGCCAATCTGGAAATCAAAAAGTTCGACACTCGCGACGAGCAGGAAGTCGCTGGCTATGCCGAGGTCATGGAAACCATTTTCCATGCTTGGCAAGACATCCCAATCACTGAGAATCACATCAAGCAGCTTCACCGCGACCTTCTGCGCTACAGCGAGAAGGACGAGCGGCATCGTGGCGAATACAAGACGCTCTCCAACAGCGTTGCCGCCTTCGATGAAAACGGCAAGCAGATCGGCATTGTGTTCGAGACGGCTACGCCGTTCGATACACC
>JBJONJ010000570.1:0-3977 GCA_046051905.1 Verrucomicrobiota bacterium | reverse complement strand
ATGCAGGCAAAGAAGGATTGCTGCCGATAGGTGTATTGAAGCTGGTGAACTTCGTCGAAGATGACGAGGTGATTCGGCGCGAGCGCTCGCTTGATGCGTGCGATCATTTTCGGCGTGTCTCCCTTTGGCGAAACACCCACGGCGGTGGCGAGTTCTCCGATCAGGCCCTTGAGACCTGCTTTCGCCGGCACGCGGACCATGACGGTCCGGCCGTGGTTGTTGGCGATGGTGTATTGCCGCAAAGCCCAGGTCTTGCCGATGTGAGAGGCACCGTAAATAATTACGGGGGTCCGAGATTCACGGGCGAGATCACACCCCGTCCAGACCCGGCGGACCATGGGGGTGATGATGAAATCCGTCTCACCGAGTTGGGCACGTTTGACCTCCAGTTTCCGGAAGTTGAGACATGCCTGATAGAGTTTCTCCGGGATGTCATAGCGTTCGCCGGTCTTTGGATCGGTGTGGCGGCCGGTGAGGACCTTGTAGACGGTGTTCTCGGCATAATCGACCTGCTTGCAGAAATCCTGGAACCAGATCCCGCGAGTGATGCACCATTGGAAACACCAGATGAGGAGTTCCTTCCGCTCCGGGGTGCAGCAGGCCAAAGCCCTCTGGACGTGGTCCCCGGACATGCGCCAGGAGGCGCGGGCATTGTCGCCCTGGCGTTCCGTGATGGTTTGGGGTTGGTCGGCGGCGGCATCGGGGACGATGGTCGAATCGACTTCAATGGTGGGTGTGGCTGTATCGGTTTGCATGGCTTTGGTGTGGTGGGTGGAGAGTGGTCAATCGTCGGAGTGGAGGAGTTGGCTGGGATCGAAGGCGCTAACGCTAGAGGAGGCCGTGAAGGGCTCTTGCAAGGCCTCTGCATCATCGCGGGAAAGAAACTGCCCCGGATCGAGAGCAGCCGGGCCGAGGGCATCACGCATGGCGTTGTCCTTCGTTGTGCGGGCCCCACGCTGGGCTGCCTCGCTCCGGCGCTCAGGAGCGGACAGGCCGGCGCGCAGGATGCGATCGTTTTCAGCCTCGCGGGATTTGCGATCGCGGGCGATGTCGGAGAGGCGGGCGCGAAGTTCGGACTCGTGGCCGGACTTGATGGCACTGCGGACTCCGAGCTGCAGCAGGTAGCTGTCCTGGTCGAAGGGCTTGGCCTTCGCGACGGGATGGATGGTGCCGAGGTAGGCTCCTTCCATGTTGTGCAAATGGGCGCGGCCGTCACCGAAGGGGTTGTGGAAGACCATCAGCTTCTTGCCACCATCGATCGTCCAGCGAGCCTGGCCATCGTGCAGGGTGGCGACGTAGGTTTCCTTGCTCGATGCCCAAAGGGGGTTCGCAAGCTGGAAGGTATGATCGCTGCCGACCGTGACTTCGACCGCCCACTCGCGAGGGAGAAGCAATGAAGCGACTTTGTCAGGTAGGGTGCGGATGCTGCCGTTGTCGCGTTCGAGTTCGATCGAGAGTGCGGCCGATGGGCTGAGGCGTTCTTCGCGGATGAGGGTTTCGCGGTTGGCATTGAGCCGGGCGAGCATGAGGGCCTTGCGGTCCGGATCCTGGATGGATTCGAGTTCAGCCCACGAGAACCAGTGATCCGGCTCGCCCGGTGCCGGGAGAGACGGCCGCCACGATGGGAACGTGAAACCGCACTCCTCCCAGCCTTCGAGCGCGTGATCGGTGCGGCGGTTGATGGCCCGATAGATGGCGCAGATCAGCTCGTGGAATTGAGAGAAGGAGAGCAGCTCGTGGCGGATGAGATCGCGATGCTGAGCAGGTAGCTTGTCGGCGATGGCGGCAAGTAGTTGCCGCTCCCTGTGCTGGATGCCGTAAAGCTCCTCAGGCCCATTGAGGCGCTGGTTGCTGCCGGTGGGACCGGGCAGGGCCTGCATCCAGGTGCGGAGCAAACGGAATGAACTCTCGATCCACGTCTTGAAGCGGAAGTTTCCGGTGCTCTGTGGCCGGAAATACATGTCGGCAAAGAGCGGGGTGTTGAACTTGCCCGAACGGTTGGCGCGGACGTTTCCGCCACAGATGGCATGCAGGGCATCATCGAACGAGTGGAGGCCTCCCAGGGTGGTGAGGTCCTTGTTGTTCCAACCGTTGGCGGTTCCCCATTCGAAGATGAGTTCGGTGCCGAGGGAGTCGATCCGGTAGCCCACGGTCTGCAGGATGTGGATGACGAACCAAACGAACTCCTTGCCGGTGAGAGTCTTCTTTTTCCCCTCGTCCGGATCCTTGTAAACGGCGCGGAGGTGGTGGCCGATGTGACAGCCGGTGTAGAAATCGAGGGCGTTGAAACTGACCGGGCGGTGGGTTTCTTTGAGACCGCTGAGGGCGAGTTGGCCATCGGCCAGAAGGTTGTCCAGGTCCTGGTCGTCAAACAGGATGCGGCTGAGAGCTGCTGAGCCGACGCGAGTAGTGAGGACGCTGGGAAGGAACTGGCTGGCAGCCTTGGGGCCTTGCTTGGTGGCAGACTGCTGATATCTACTAGGTTTGCAGTATTTTTGCAGGTTCTCGTAGGACCAACCGCGCGGGAGGCCATTCGCCATGCGAGGAGGCGGCGAAAGATATCCGGGGATCGGCTCGCCTCCCCTCTCCCAGGCGGCCAGAGCAGCGCAGATCCGCCGATGGACTTCTTTGCCGTCGTCGCTGCGCTGATGCTGATCGCGGAGGCCCAGGACCCATGTCTTGAATGCGGGTGGCAGGCCTTCGACATGGCAGCCCCGGCCATCGGCGAGGCCACGCACCCCATGGGATTTGTATTGGCGCAGGTCGCGGTTGATGGTGCCGAGGCTGACACCGCGGCGGGCGGCCTCCTTGGCCTTGGCCTGCTCCTTGCCTTTCGCCCCTGAGTTCTGAATAGCCCACACGGTTTGCAGCCGCTGCAGGACCTCGCCCTGGGGACGATGGCCGAGGGCGTTGAACCATGCCCAATCGTTGACCAGGCGAAGGACGTTTTCTGAGGCGGTGGCGAGTTGCATGAGCGGTGTGTGTCAGCGACGACGAATGAGTTGGACCGTGACGAGGGCGAGGGCGCAGACTGCGAGATATGGGAGAAATCGAGAAACTGGAGGCGTGCCAGGCAGAGCTGGCGCGGCGCTACCTGGAGCTGCTGGCGCGGTGCAGGGTGCTAGAGGGGATGGTGATGATGCTGCGGCTGGACGCGGGGATTCCGCTGGAGCAGACGGAGCAGCAATTGCAGCAAGCAGGCCGGGCGGAACTGGACCGCCTTTACATAGCGCTCGAAGACTCGGTAGGTCCCACGAACGCCGCGATATTTGATCGGCGGCCTGTAGAAGGGCAATCAGGCGATCAGCAGTGCTCATGATGGCTGGCGGGTCTTGGATTTGATTGTCGCTTCCACTTCGGAGAGCAGGGCTTGGAGGTCCTCCTTCATGCGGACGAGGCAGGGTTTCTCAGGATCGTCCGTGACGAGTGGGAGCGTGTTGAGGCGACGCTCGAAATCCGGAGCGTTGCGGAGTTGGCCGATTTCCAGGGCCGGATGGAAGAAGGCGAAGCTGAGTTGCTCGGCCTTGACCTCTTCCGGTGGATCTTCGTCTTCCTGCTCTTTGCCGGGGTCTTTGCTGCCGGAGATTTCCACGGGCTTGATGAGTTTCAGCTCAGCAAGCAGGGAGCTTTGAGTGGCACCGTCTGACGCGGTCTCGATGGCCTTGGCGATGGTTGCGCGCTCTTTCGGCGAGAGTGATGCAGGAGGCATGCAGAGCATTTGCACGAGGTGTTCCGCGCCGCTGGTGTCGAGTCGCTTGGGGGCATTGTCACTCGCGACCTGGATGCCGTGGAGGAGCTTATTGCTCAGCTTGGTCTGGAAGCCTTGGAATACCTGGATGAAACGGTCGGCCGTGCGGTCAGGGATCTTGAGTTCAGCAGAGACGTAGTCCGACCAGGTCTTAAAGTCGCCAACTTGGCGACTTTCTGGCCGCCGCCCGGATCCGAGGAACCCGAGCTGTTTCTTGAGGTTGGAGAGT
>JBJONJ010000569.1:0-2701 GCA_046051905.1 Verrucomicrobiota bacterium | reverse complement strand
TGCGCGCTTCGCCGCGGCTGGCCAAGAGCCGCTGCGGCAGGTCTGCTCGATCACCAGCCAGGTGGCTTTCTTCGGCGCTTTGCCGATCTGGCTTTCAATCCAGCTCTGCGCGTCCGCCACTTTCCCGAAACGCGTTTTCAACGCCTTTGGTGTGCAGTCTTCGGGTGGCAGCAGAGCAGCCGGAGCCAGTGCGGCGTTGGCCGGTGCTCCTGCAATGTCCTCAGCCGCAGGGGCAAGGTCATCCACCATTTGGCGGACGCTGGCGTTTTGCTCGCCGATGGTGCGAAACAGGTCGGCGTCGCTCTTGGCCATGCGGGCCATGAGGTCGGCAAAGCGATCGCTCAGCTCACCCATCGCTGCGGTTGCCTCCGCGCAGCAGTGCCCGCATCCGCTCAATCAGCTCATTGATCTGGAAGATCGCCCAGAACCCTGTTTCCTGCTTGGCGTCTTCCAGGTCTTGCAGCAATTGATCGAGCGCTTGTTGCTTGCTGTCGAAGGCTTCAAGCTCCCGGTGCATGTCCTGAGCAAGGCGCATCGCCTCCGCCTTCTCCTGGCCGATCAGCACCAGCCGTTCCTCATAGCCGCGCAGGGTGGTGAGGAAGCGCTCGCGGGCCTCGCTGAACTCTCGGGAGCGCCGCAACAGCTGACCGCGTGAGCGGTTCAACGAGATGTGGCTGTTGCGCAGAGCCTTGTAGTGATGCTCGATCTGCTCCGGGCTCAGCCCCGTGAGTTCACGCGGGAAGTCTTTGATTGGGCGAATCCCCTTGCACTCCACGGCGGGTTGGACGGCCGCGCTGTCGCTTGCGCTCAGGTCGGTGCTGGTGTCCGTCGGTTGGTCGCTCAACGCTGATTTCCTTCGGGGCCCGGTGGTGAACCCGCCCTTTGTATCACCGCTCTGCGGAAGACCTTTACGACTCTCTGCGCCGAAGTATGCGTTCAGTGCATAGTTCTCGGGTTTTGGTTGTGGTGACTGGCAGCGCTGGCCTGAATAGTTTGAACAGGCGGGCTTGGTGGATGTAGCTGGATGGATGCTCTAACGCTGGCCGCTCTCGTCACGGTGGTGGCCATCGCCCTGTTGGCCTGGTGCATCTGGGCGTTGCTGCAGCCCCCGATCAAGCGCCAGCAATCTCATACGGGTTCACTTCGCAAGCCGCCAGCGCCTCCTTCCAGGGCATTCGCGCCTGTGTCTGCTGCGCGTCCGCCCGTGTCGTCGCCGCCTACTCCCGTTCCCCCGTCAGCGCCGGCCACCGAGAGAGCTCCCTCGCAGGTTCATTCCCTCGAGGCCGACGTCACATACACCAAGGCCGACGGCACCACCAGCGTGCGACGCCTCACGCTCTACAGCTTTAACCGCCAAGGCGAAGTCCCCTACTCCCTCAATGCGAGGCAGGAGGGGCAACAGGTCACCAAGCAGTTCTTGATTGAACGCATCAGTCAGTTGGTTGTGGTGGACGATCCCTCCGTCGCCATCACCACCGTGGAGGAGTTGCGCAGCTGGATTCCGCTGAGGATCCGTGAGAAGGGTGACACGTCCGTTCGACAGTCCACTAGGCGACAGCCCTCTCCTTCAGAGCGCCCTTCAACAGAACTGCCTGCCGCAGTGCCATCCGCTGAGGTGATTGCGGCACCTCCCCCTGCGGCTCCCGCTCTAACCCTCTCCTCCTTGCTGCCGGCCGGAGCCAAGGGCTTTGCCGTGTTCGACCTTGAAACCACGGGCACGGCACATAGCTCCCGGATCGTGGAAATTGCTGTGGTGAAACTCGACGCCCAGGGACGCATCACCGAGGAGTGGGAAACCCTTGTGAATCCAGGCGTTCCGATTCCCAACGCTCAGATTCACGGCGTGAGTGATGGGCACGTGGCCGATGCTCCAGCATTTGTCGAGATTGCGGGACTACTGGCCGCCAAGCTCGATGGCCACGTGCTGGTAGCTCACAACCTGCGTGCCTTTGATCTGCCGATTCTTCAGGCTCACTACGCGGCCATTCCGACTGTGGAGATCGACTTAGGGGATGGTGTCGACACCATGCCCCGATCGGGCGCTCGCAAGTTGAAGGATGTCTGCGCCCACTGCGGGGTGGAGCTGGCTGATGCTGATGCCCATTCCGCCATGGGCGATACACGCGCCTTGGCTCGGGCTTTTCGTCAAGGCATGGCCCATGTCACGGCGGCGAGCGCCTGTGTCTCGGTTACGGCCAATGCGCTGTTGTCAGCTCCAGCCCCCACGCTGACGCGGGCGATGGTGGCTTCTCCGCAGGCCAAGTCCCTATGGAAACCCATGTCATTGACGCTGGAGCGAGATCAGATCTTTGCCGCCTCCGGCCCGCAGTCCACCAAGGTCGATTCCCCGATTCGTCAAGGCCGCGATGCCTTGGTGCGGCTCGGTCTCACGTACAAGAAGGTGAATTCGATTCCCAAGCGGAATCCACCGGACTTTCTGCTTACCACCAGCCTCGAGCTTGAGAACACCAAGATGCGCGATGCGCGGGCCACTGGGTTACCTGTGGTTCTGCTCAGCGACATTTCCACGGCAAGAATCGGTTCCTCAGTGCGCGCTTGGTGTTGGGATGGAGGTAATCAGAACTAGAGAGCTGTTCCTACTCAACCCCTCAAGCTTTCACAGGCCTCCCCGTCACCATCGCCATCGAGGTATGCGTGCCCCTGCCGCAGCAACACCTGGGCCTGGGCATAGGAGCCGATC
>JBJONJ010000568.1:0-5276 GCA_046051905.1 Verrucomicrobiota bacterium | reverse complement strand
CGCTACACCCGCGGTGTGCTGGCGAAGTTTGCCAAGCTCTGCGCCAGCGCCAGCGAAGGTGCGGTGACGGACAAGGGGCTGTGACAAGAGCTTTAATCAGGCGGCCGCCATGCGCATCATCTCCCGGAAGACCCTCAAGGAATTCTGGGAGAAGCATGCGGATGCAGAGCAACCGCTCCGGGCATGGTTTGCCGAAGCGGGCACAGCGAGGTGGAAGTCATTCAAGGACATCAAGGCGTCGTATAGGTCTGCGGATGTGCTGCCTGGCAACAGGGTCGTATTCGACATCAAAGGGAATCGCTATCGCCTTGTGGTCAAAATCCATTACAATACCGGCGTCCTGTTCATCCGGTTCCTCGGAACCCACGCTGAATACGATAAGATCGATGCCACCGCCATCTAAGCCCATGAAACCCAAAGTCCTCAAAACCGATTCCGACTATCAAGCGGCTCTCGCCGAGGTCGAGGCGCGCATGGATGCCGCTCCGGGCAGTCGGCAGGAGCAGGAGCTTGAGCTGTGGTCGCTGCTGGTCGAATCTTATGAGCGGGAGAATCATCCAATCGAAGCGCCCGATGCCGTCGAGGCGATCCGGTTTCGCATGGAGCAGCAAGGTCTTCGTCCTGGCGACCTCGCTCCTTTTTTCAGCCGCCGCAGTTTCGTCTCGGAAGTGCTGGGGAGGAAACGTCCGCTGACTCTCCCAATGATCCGCGCCCTGTCGTCCGGGCTTCGCATTCCAGCGGAGGTCCTGATTCGGCAGACGCCCCGGGCTGGTGGAAAGCGCAAGCTACGGGCCGCGTGATGTCACCTCGATTGTTCCAGCCTTTGTGCGCTTGGCTTGCGGCGATTCCTGCGCAGTGATGCGCGGCCATGAGCCCTGCATTGAAGTATCATTTTGCCTCTGACAACACCTCCGGCGTGTGCCCGGAGGCCTGGCAGGCACTGGAGGAGGCTAACGAGGGCTACCAGCCCAGCTATGGCGCGGACACGATCACGGCGGAGGCCTGCGAGACCTTCCGGCAGTTCTTTGAGACGGACTGCGATGTGTACTTTGTCTTCAACGGCACGGCGGCGAACTCGCTGGCGCTGGCCTCGATGTGCCGCAGCTACAACAGCATCATCACCGCGCATGAGGCGCATGTGGAGACCGACGAGTGCGGCGCGCCGGAGTTCTTCAGCCACGGCTCGAAGATCCTGCTGGCCCGCAGTCCGCTCGGAAAGCTCGATCCCGCCGATGTGGAGCGCATCGTGCTGAGCCGGAACGATCTGCATTTCCCGAAACCACGGGCGCTGAGCATCAGCCAGAGCACGGAGCTGGGCACGGTGTATCGGCCCGGGGAGATCAAAGGGCTCGGAGCACTCGCGAAGCAGCACGGGCTGGGTATTCACATGGATGGCGCACGCTTTTTCAATGCGCTGGCCAGCCAGAACTGCTCACCCGCGGACATTACCTGGCGGGCGGGCGTGGATGTGCTGTGCTGCGGCGGCACGAAGCTCGGCATGGCAGTGACCGAAGCGGTGGTTTTCTTCAGCAAGGAGCTCTCGAAGGACTTTCAATACCGCTGCAAGCAGGCGGGCCAGCTTTGCTCCAAGATGCGCTTCATCTCCGCCCAATGGCTGCGCATGCTGAAGGATGAAACATGGCGAAAGCATGCCAGCGGCGGCAACACGCTCGCCAAAAAGCTGGCCGACGCGCTCGGCAACCTGCCCGGCGTGCAGATTCTATATCCCGTGGATGCCAACGCCGTCTTCGCGAAGCTGCCGGACAGGATGAAGGCGGGCCTGAAAGAGCGCGGCTGGGTGTTTTACAGCTTCATCGGCGGCGGCACACGGCTGATGTGCTCATGGCGCACGACGGAGGCGGATGTGGACGCGTTTGTGAAGGATGCGGAAGCGTTTTGTGAGTGAGGCAGGGGCAAGTTTCAGGTTTCAAGTTTCAGGTTCCAAGTTTGTCCGAGTGGCGGCGTTGGTTTGGGGGACTTGAAACCAGAAACTTGGAACATGAAACGCCTCCTCCTCTTCTTCGCCCTAGCAACTCACGCGCAGGATTTGCCAAAACTCGATCTCGGTGGCGTTCGCGAGCAGCACGTCATGATCCCGATGCGAGATGGCGTGCGGCTTTCGGCCTATCTTTACCTGCCGGATGGCGAGGGAAAATGGCCGGCGGTGTTTGAGCAGCGCTACGCGGACATCAGCGGGGCCTCGACTCGCAAAAATGCCGCGGA
Organism: Verrucomicrobiota bacterium; assembly: GCA_046051905.1. Taxonomy (GTDB): domain Bacteria; phylum Verrucomicrobiota; class Verrucomicrobiia; order Verrucomicrobiales; family Verrucomicrobiaceae; genus Prosthecobacter. The sequence goes on along the minus strand of JBJONJ010000568.1, from coordinate 3,053 downwards.
GCTCGCGAAGCATGGCTTTGCGGTGGCGATGGTGAACTTCCGTGGCTCGCAAAAGAGCGAGGGGCAGTATGTCGGCTATCGCGCCCTGGCCTGGGGCGAGAAGAAGGACGGCTACGACACCTGCGAATGGCTCGCCACGCAGCCGTGGAGCACAGGCAAGGTGGGCACCTTCGGCAGCTCGCAGGGCGGCTTCGCGCAGAACTTCCTCGCGGTGACACAGCCACCTCATCTCGTGTGCCAGTACATGGTGGATACCGGTTTGAGCCTGTTTCAGGAAGGCTACCGCATCGGCGGCGTGACACGGCCGGGCCGCTTCGCGGACTTTGGCAAAAACTGCCGCGTGCCGGCAGACAATGACGCGCTGCTTCGAGAATGGGACACGCATCCGCATTACGACGACTACTGGCGGGCGGAGGACTGCTCGCTGCACTTCGACAAAATGAACGTGCCATGCTTCACCATCGGGAGCTGGTATGACTTCATGGTGCAGGGGAGCGTGATGAGCTACATGGGACGGAAAAAGAACGCGCCGCAGCAGCTCCTGCTGGGTCCCTGGCTGCACGGACGGCTGAACAAGGGCAGCAAGGTCGCGGAGATGCAGTATCCGGAGAATGCGACGTGGCCGGAGGTCGAGCACATGGTGCGGTGGTTTGATCACTGGCTCAAAGGCATCGACAACGGTGTCGAAAAGGAGCCCGCCGTGCGTTACTACGTCATGGGCGCCACCGGTGAGGCTGGAGCCCCCGGCAATGCGTGGCGCGAGGCCGCCGACTGGCCGCCTGCGGCGACGGAGACGAGCTTTTACCTGCATGACGGCGGTGTCTTGAAGGCCGAAACGCCCTCCGTGGTCAGCAGCGGCACCAGTTACGACTGCGATCCGCTGAAGCCGATGGAGATGCCCGGCCGCGCCTTCCTTGGAGCGAAGGACGCGCAGGCTTTCGAAAAGCAGTCCGACGTTCGCGTGTGGACGACGCCCGTTTTGGAAAAGCCGCTCGAAATCACCGGCCAGGTCTTTGCCGAGCTGTGGGTGAGATCGACCGCGAAGGACACGGACTTCATCGTCCGCGTCTCGGACGTGTATCCCGATGGCCGCAGCATGCTGCTCATGGATTACCCGCTGCGGGCGCGGTATCGCGAGGGCTTTGATCACGAGGCGCTGCTCATCCCTAGCGAGCCGGCGAAGCTGAAATGGCACCTCGGCTGGACGAGCATCATCCTCAACAAAGGCCATCGCCTTCGCGTGACGGTCAGCAGCACGGGCGCGCCGCTTTATGAGCCGAACAACCAGACCGGCGGTCCACAGACCATCGACTGGCTGAAGGATGCGGTGAAGGCCACGCACACCGTGCTGCATGAAAAAGAGCACGCTTCACGCCTGCTGCTGCCGGTGATGGATTGAGACGCAAAAAGGCCGGAAGACGGGCTTCCGGCCTTTTTGAAATCCAATGGAGACCGAGCGCTGATTAAGCGGCTTCGGTCTGCTGAGCCACGTCCTTCACAGTCATGGCTTCCTTGCCCTGACGGCCACGGAGGTAGTGCAGGCGGTTGCGACGGACACGACCGGACTTGGTCACTTCGATCTTGGCCACTTTCGGGCTATGCAGGGGGAAAACACGCTCCACACCTTCGCCATAGCTGATCTTGCGGACGGTGAAGGCCTCGTTGATGCCGAAGCCTTTGCGGGCGATGACGATGCCGGCGAAAAGCTGGATACGCTCCTTGTCACCTTCGATGACTCGGGTGTGCACTTTCACGGTGTCGCCCACGCGAAACTCGGCGACTTCCTTCTTCAACTGCTCTTGGTTGATCTTCTCGATGATGTTCATGGCAAATGGGGTCCAATGCGCGCCTCAGGAGGGGTTAAACAATCGGTCCTGGGGGGCGAGGGGGCGCGAAGGTGGGCAGTTTCCCCCTTTTGGCAACCGGTTTTTGGTCTTCGGCCTGCTGCAAACTGGGTGCCGAAGGGCCAAAATGAGCCGAAAACCGCGGCCGGAGGCCAAAAAAGGCCCCGGAATGCCCCCTCGGACGGAACATGACCGCTCCGGGCCGCGTTTAGCCGGACCATGAACCGGCTCTGGCTGCTTTCTCTCCTCCCTGCCCTGCTCTCGGCGGCGGAGCGCACGATCCTCATGGTGGATGACCACGACATCCTCTTCCGGGCGGGGACGCGTCGCGTGCTGGAAAAACCGGTGCGGCATGCCGCGAACCCGCTGATCACCGAGGACCGGCCCTGGGAGATGGCCATCGGCTGGACGAGCGTGCACCGGGACAAGACCGGGAGGTATCAGCTCTGGTATCAGGCCTACGCGGGGAAGCGGGCGCAGGCGAAAACGCACGAGTGCGTCGTTTGCTACGCCGAGTCGGCGGACGGCATCACGTTCACGAAGCCGGACCTGGGCCTGTTTGACTTCAACGGCGAAAAAAACACCAACATCGTGCTCATCGGCAGCGGCCTGTATGGCGACCGCTACTGCAACAGCGTCATCGTGGATGCGAAGGAGCCGGAGGCCGCGAAGCGCTACAAGATGCTCTATTATGACTGGGCAAAGAATGCGCAGGGCCAGGTGGTGGCCGGGCTGCATGTGGCGTTTTCACCGGATGGCATCCGCTGGGTGAAGCATGCGGAGGCACCGCTGTATGAGACCTCGTTTGGCGGGAAGAATGTGCCGCCGCCGCTGGCGGGCGAGCCCGCTTATCAAGAGTCTCCCCTGCCGGATGGTCGCGTGAAGCGGCAGCTCCTCCTGCCCATCAGCATGTCCGACGCGGCCGATGCGCTCTACGATCCAAAGCGCAAGCGGTGGGCGATCTATGGCAAGGCGTGGATTCATGGGCCGGAGGGCCATCTGGCCTGGAAGCATGCCATGGGCCGCGTGGAGAGCGCTGATCTGCTGCACTGGAGCACGCCGGAGATCGTGTGCTTCCCGGACGAGCAGGATGGAGCGCTCGAGTTTCACACCTCGCCGGTGTTGTTCCGGCATGACCGCTACTTCAGCCTGAATCAGATCCTCAACCGGCCCGGCGGCGGCACGATGGAGATCGAGCTGATGCTGAGC
>JBJONJ010000567.1:0-8493 GCA_046051905.1 Verrucomicrobiota bacterium | reverse complement strand
AGTGCTGCACCCCCCATTCGCCGAGCTTGCTGCCGGCCCAGACGCTGGCCAGCAGGCCGATGATGCCAAAGATGGTGACGCTGCGCACGCTGACGCCCATTTTCGTGTGCGCGATGCCCATAATGAGCGCCAGCGGAATGGTCATCGAGATGGTGAAGAGGCTCCAGGGGCTCTCCGCCATGGCTTTGACGACCACGAGGCCCAAAACAGCGAGTAGGATGGTCATGATGGCGAGGATGGAGACCATCGCGACGACTCCGACGATAGGATTCACCTCCTCGCGCAGCATCTGGCCCACCGATTTGCCGCCGCGGCGGATGGAGGCAAACATCACGATCGCGTCATGCACACCGCCGCCGAGCGTGGCGCCAATCAAGATCCACAGCATGCCGGGCAGGTAGCCAAATTGAGCTGCGAGCACTGGCCCCACGAGCGGTCCAGGTCCGGCGATGGCGGCGAAGTGATGGCCGAAGACCACCCACTTGTTTGTCGGGACGAAGTCTTTGCCATCCTGATGCGTCACGGCGGGCGGTGCACGGTGGGAGTCGAGCACGAGAACCTTCGTCATAAGCCACTTGCTGTAGAAGCGATATGCCACGGCAAATGAGCACAAACCTGCCACCACGAGCCAGAGGGCGATGATGGTCTCCCCTTTGTGAAGCGCGGAAAAGGCGACAGCGCCGGCTCCGAGGGTGGAAATGGCGATCCAGACGAGAATTTGCAGTGATTTGGGCATGGCGGGCAAGAGACTAGCGGGAGGCTTAGGAGGCATCAACCGCGAATCCGAGTTCGAATTGGGGTGAAGATCTTTCGAAAAAGCGCCGGATCAGGTCGATTCGGGCGTCTTGCATGAGAAGGGAAGGGGATTCGCCCATCGTGGCTTGGAGCCGACAGTCAGAAGAACTTCAAGCAGGACAGCGACAGTCTCAAAGGCTGCCGTTTCCGCGGGGCATGGCCTTCTTGCTGAAGGAGTAGCGCAATTCGCCGTTTTCGAGGGTGATGTAGTTTGCAGCCCCGGCGATGTCTTCATTGCTGAGGCCGGGTACACAGAAATGGCGGCCTTTGAGGGCGCCATCCCTCACCGAGTCTCCATGGCTGATGTCGCTGAGGACTTCGAGGAGGTTTTCGCGGGCCTTGCCCTGATCGTCGACGGCGAAGTTCAAGCCGGCGGCGGAGGCCATGGTGTTGATGGCGATCAGTTCCTGCGCATTCCGGCGGTCACGGGCGGCATAAAGGGCATCGTGGGTGCCCCACATGGGCACCACTATGGCCACAATGATTCCGATGATCGCAATGAACATCATCATGGCGAAGAAGTTGAATCCGTGGCGGGAGTGGGTGTGGATTGAGGTTTTGAAGGTGACCGTTTTCATGGCTGTTTCGTTAAGTGGATGAATTTCATGATAATTATATCATTATTGCAAGGTTTTTGTTATCAAAATTTCATTTTTTCTCACTTTTGCAATTAAAACAGCGAATCCAATGGCTGGATCTATCTATCGTGAGCTACTTTCAGCCTTCCCGTTCCAAGGTAAGCAGTTGGACAACGCCCTCCTGAACCGGTGGGCTGCCGAGAGATTAGAGTGGCCGCCACAAATAGTGGCTGTCTTGCAATTCGGGAAGTCGAGGTAGCTTCAGGCTTCGTTGTTCCGTCGAAAATGAGCTAGGAATTCCTGGTTGCCGTCGGTGCCTTGGATTGGGGACGGAATCAGCCCCAGCCACTCCAGGTTTGTGTGGGTGTTTACAAATGCCTCAATCTTGGCGCAGGCTTTTTGATGTCGCTCCGGCTCACGGACGATGCCACCTTTACCGACCTCTTCCGGAGAAAGCTCAAATTGGGGCTTCACGAGCACCACAGCCCTCCCGCCGGGACGCAGAATCTCGATCGCTGGTGGCAGCACCAAGGTCAGCGAGATGAAGGACACATCGGCGACGATGAGGTCCACTCGTTCCCCCACGTCCTCGGGACGCATATGGCGGACGTTGAACTTTTCCCGGCTCACGACTCTGGGATCACTGCGGATCTTCCAGGCTAGCTGATTGGTGCCGACATCAAAGGCGAAGACTTTGGCGGCTCCTCGCTGGAGCAGGCAGTCGGTGAATCCACCGGTCGAGGCACCGATGTCGAGGGCCGTGAATCCGGTGACGTCGATGCCAAAGCTCTCCAGTGCGCCCTCCAGTTTCAAGCCGCCACGACCGACGAATTTGGGCGGCTGCCGCACCAGGATCTCACTGTCTATCGCCACCTGCCAGCCTGGCTGGGTGATCTTTCGCTGGGCCACGAAGACCTCTCCAGCCATGATGAGCCTTTTTGCCTGCTCACGTGAAGCCACCAGTCCGCGACGGACGAGCAAGAGGTCGAGGCGATCCTGGCGGGGCATGCAGGCTTACTTAATGACGGGAAGGATCAATTCATCACCCGGTTCGATGTTCACGCCCGGGAACCGCACGGCACCATCAATGTCCGCGATGGCTTCTTTCTCATCGATCGCCTCGGCGATGGCCACCCGGCCGACCACGCTGTCGCCACGGCGCACGTCATATTTCTGTCCTTTGACGAACTGTTTGTTTTTCCCAGCGTTCACCAATACAAAACCTTGGTGTTCTTCCACCCGGGTGATCTTGGCCACCGCATGCATGCCGAGGACCTGCTTTTGCAAGGCGGTGAGAGGGGCGGGAGTGCTCTGGGGGGGCATCGGCATGCGTGGACCTGGCTGGCTGAGGGTGGTGGATGGTGCGGGCAGAGTCTTTACCGGCTCGGTGGACATGGGCGCGAAGGCGCTGGCAGGCTTTTTCGGGTAGGCGGCCTCGCGGGCTTCGAGCTGTTTGCGCATGAATTCCAGCTCCTGCTTCTGGCCACGAGCCTCCTGCTGGCCTTCCCAGGCCATGTACCCGGTGATGCCAACGAGCACGGTCATGAGTCCGAGCGCAAAATGAGTCAATTTCATGTCTGCTATGCTAGGCCGGGTTTCCAAGGCCGCAATGCTCCGATGCAAAACAGGCCCCGGAGCTAGCCAAAATCTCATCGCTAACTTTTCCCGCTTCCAATCGTTTCAGCCGCGGTTTACAACGTCCACCTCGCGCCACCATGAAGCTTTTCAGCCTCCTCCTTGCCGGTTTGACCCTCTCATCCACTTCTGCATTCGCCCAGCAGGGACCCGTCCCTCGCGGCGGCGGCCGCCAGGAGGAGGTTCCGGTGCCCGCCCAGGCTCCCCTGCCGGCCATCTCGCTTACGCCCCAGCAGGTCGAGCTCATCTCCAAACAGCTGACGGATCTCGAAAAACAGATCCAGGAGATGCGTGGCAACACTCTTTCCTCGGTGATGCAGAAGCTTCGTTCTGCCGCCGCCAGTGATGCCGCCGCGCTCAACCTGCTGCTCGACAGTGAAAAGCTCGTGAATGTCGAGCGCAAGGATCTCGACAAGACCGAGGAGCGGCAGCGCAAAGAGCAGATGGATCGCAACGCCGAGCGCCGTTCGGATAAAAAGACTGAGGAGAACGAAGGGGACATGGGCACGTCCGCAAGACTGCACATCCAGTACATGATCCTCACGCTCGAGGCCCGGGAAACCAAGCCTGCGGACCGGGGCGCGCTGCTGCCAAAGCTTACAGCCTACATTCAAGACGTCGTCGCCAATGCTGAGAAGCTCAAAGGCCGTTCCGGCCAACTGCTCAACCGCGAAGTCGGCGGCAGCGTGATCGCGCAGGCTTTTCAGATCGAGAGGTTTCTGCAGGGAGGTGGCGACTGGGCTGCCCGCCCGCTCGACATGGGCGGCATATGGGACCGTTTTATTCTACCTCAGACCAAGGAGCAGAAGCCTGACGCCTTGGCCGCGCAATATGATGCCCGCATCGCCGCCGAGACCGCTCTTCGCAAAGGCACGATGCCGGAACCAGAGTTCTTGATCTGGGGCCAGCAGGATCTGCCAGGCTTGAAGTGGCAGCGTGCCAGTTATCTTCTGCGCAACGGACCTACACCTCTGAACGCCCTCAAGGAGATGCTCGACCACATCAAGGCCCACCCCAGCCACCCGGACGCGCCTCGTTGGGTTGCTGAGATGCGTGCCGCCATGGAGGCTGGTGGCAGTGGTGTTTCCTCTGGCCAGTAAACTTCGCCCTTGCGATGAGCGACCGTCCCAGTGCGCTGCGAGCCTTTCTTCGTGGTTTCGCGCATGCGTTTCACGGTATCGCGTTCGGTCTTCGCACCCAGAGGAACCTGCGTGTGCATGCCGCGGCGGCCGCCAGTGGGATCGTGCTTGGCGTTTTTTTGCGCATCGATCGCTGGGAGTGGTGTGCGATCCTTATCTCCTGCGGCATTGTCTGGGCGGCGGAACTGCTGAACACGGCTGTCGAAGTGCTCGCTGACCGTGTTTCAAGGGAGCGCGAGGAGGCCATTCGCCATGTGAAGGACGCCGCGGCGGGCGCGGTGCTCGCTGCCAGCATCACGGCCGCCGCCGTGGGACTCCTCATCTTCCTCCCCAGGCTGCTGGCTTGAAAAACTCCTCGTCATCCAGCCATCTCCCGCCCACAGTGAAGATCGCGCGTTTACTCAGCTTTCAATCCATCCATCTGATTCATGTCCCTCACCGCCCAAATCTCCGAAGACATCAAGACCGCCATGAAGGCCAAGGACACCGTGGCCCTGAATGTGGTCCGTGGCCTCAAGTCAGCCATCAAGTATGCCGCGATCGAAAAACTCGGTGCCGAAGGCGAGTTGCCCGAGGTTGATGTGCTCGCCGTCGTGCGCAAGGAGATCAAAAAGCGCCAGGACAGCGTGGCTAGCTATGAGTCCGCCAACCGCCAGGATCTCGCCGATACTGAAAAAGCGGAGATCGCCGTGCTTGAGAAGTATCTTCCGACCGCCATGAGCGCGGAGGAACTGGTGAAACTTGTGGAAATGGTCATCGCCGAGGTCGGCGCCACCTCGAAGAAGGAGATGGGGGCGGTGATGAAAGTACTGCAGGAGCGTGCCGCAGGCCGCGCCGATGGTAAAACCCTGTCCTCCGAGGTCTCGAAGCGTCTCGCCTGATTTTTTGCATGAGCCGCTGCGCCGCCATCATCGTCGCCGCCGGCAGCAGCCGCCGCATGGGGTTCAACAAGCTCCTCGCCCTCCTCGGGGGCGAGCCAGTGCTGCGTCGCACCCTTGGCGCGTTTGAGGCTTGTGACGAGGTATCCACCATCATCCTCGTCGCAGGAGAAGAAGTCGCCGCCGCGGCGAAGAGTTGGTATGTGCCGAAACTGGCCTGCATCATCCCAGGTGGTGCGGAGCGTCATTTCTCTGTCAAAGCTGGTCTCGATGCCGTTCCGTCCGATTGCGATGTCATCGCGATTCACGATGGAGCCCGCCCTCTCGTCGATGTGGCGCAAATCGGCCGCTGCATTCAGGCGGCGCTCCAAAAAGGCGCGGTGACCTGTGCCCGACGCGTGACGGAGACCATGAAACGTGCCGATGCGGACGGCCGCATCACCGGATTCATCGAGCGTGACCATGCCTGGGTCATGGAGACACCGCAGATTTTCCGTCAGGAACTCATCCGCCGTGCCTACGAGGCCGTGCTGCGTGATGGTGTGCTCGTGACCGACGAGGTTTCCGCGCTCCAGCACCTTGGTGAGCCAGTCTTTGTCTTCGAAAACAACACGCCGAATCCGAAGATCACCCTTCCGGGAGATATTGCCATGGCTGAACGCTTTCTCGCCTGAGCCGCGTATCTGGCTTCAAGCCCCCCTGAGGAGTTCATGCTTTACCCGAATCGAGAAGATCTTCTGAGGCATGCCCGATGTCTCGTTCTTGGACGATCCTTTGGAAGCTGATCGTGGCAAAGGCATGACATTCAGTGGGGCTGCGCGGACCGTCGCGACATGTTCGCGAGGGAAAACCGGACCTCTTGGCCATCGCGCCTTGCTGGGCGGCCGAGGATCACGACGTGGCCACCGCCGCGTTGTCCGCGACTGGCTCGATGGCATTCGAGATTCCCGTGAGCCCCTAGCCTCCGGCGAACGTGCCCTCAAAGCCATCGAAATGGCCCATGGCGTCTTTGCGGCCGGCATCCATGGGTAACGCCTGGCATTTCCGCTCGTGAAGCGCACCCATCCATGCATGGCCTCATAGCATGATGCCAAATCGAGTAGCCACCATCCTCAATACGATGAACAACGAAACGGTGAGCGCCGCCGATCCTGCGACAGCTCCATAAAAGCCCCAGTATCGCTGCATGGCGGGAAAGAGAAGGAACATCGGTAGCGTGGGCAGCACATACCAGAAGATGTACCACATGTGATCGGCGGTCTTTTGATCACGCGTGGCCGGATCGCTCTCATAGTAGACCCAGAACAAGGTGATGATGGAGACAAATGGCAGCGCCGCGAGCAGGGCTCCTGCCTTGTCACTTCGTTTCACTGTCTCGCTGACGAGCGAGATGATGAAAGCGCTGAGCAGATACTTGATGATGAGCTTTGTGGTCATGCAGCTCCTTATAACGTCTGGTGACCTTCTGCTTTCACGGCGCAATCCATGGAAGCAAATTGGATGCCATCGTGAACTCATGTCCGCATGTTTCCATGCTATTAACAAATCATGCACAAGCGCAGTCGAGAGGCGGGTGCAAACTATTTTAAAATGTTTCACACTCTTGTTAAAATAATTTCAAATTTTTCGGCAGGAAATGGTTGTCTCGCTAAACGGTTTCGACATACAAAGCGCCCCGTTCCAAAAACTTCCTCATGTGTCTCATCCTCACACGTCACGAAGTCTTCCCGATCCTTTCCCCCTCAATCACTCACTGACCCCTCCCTCGCGCCGGAGCACCCAACAACAACATGGAGATCCCGAATGAAAGTCACTCTCAAGCCCAGCAGCCGTCCGATGTTCCTCCCGCGTCTGATTTGTTCACGCTGACCCCTACGCTCTGGGATCGTGTGTGTGTGGTGCTGCTCCAAAGACTGGGCAGTGACAATTTCCAGCGCTGCTTCAGCGGGGCGGGCGGTCGCATGGCGGATGGTGGTCGCTTTGTGGTGACGGTTCCCAATCCGATTCATCAACTGTGGATTGAGAGCAATTACCTCGGCGCCGTTTCCGATGCCGTGGCGCAGATCACTGGCGAGCCGGCCATCATTGAGTTTGCCATCGCCTCGGAGCCATCCGCGCCTGCCACCCAGGCAGCTGTGCCGCACATCAAGGCCGCACGGGTCGCCTCGCCGGAGCTCGCGCCCATTCGCAGTTTCTCCGAGGCTGGGTTGAACGCGAAGTTCAACTTTGACAGCTATGTGAGCGGCACGAACACGAGCTACTCCGTGGCCGTGGCCCGCGCCGTGGCCGAAAAGCCCGGCCGCATCTACAATCCGCTATTTTTCCACGGAGCAACCGGTCTCGGAAAAACCCATCTGCTGCAGGCCATCGGCCAGGAGGTGCTGGCACGGAAGCGCAACGCCATCGTGCGTTATGTGACCAGCGAGCAGTTCACCAACGAGTTCGTCGATTCCATCAAGAAGCAGACTTTCACGCAGTTCCGCCAGAAGTACCGTAAGGTGGATGTGCTGCTCATCGACGACGTGCACTTCTTTGAGGGCAAGGACAGCACGCAAGAGGAGTTCTTCCACACCTTCAACGAGCTCTTCAACAACGCCCGGCAGATCGTGCTGGCCAGTGACCGGCCGCCGAGCGAGATCAAGAACCTCGAAAGCCGCCTCGTGTCCCGTTTCGAATGGGGTCTCACCACGCAGATCCAGGTGCCGGACTTTGAGACACGCATGGCCATCCTGCGCCGCAAGCAGAGCGATTTCAATGTCTCCCTTGATGGCTGGCTTCTTGAGTTCATGGCGCAGCGCATCCGCTCGAACGTGCGCAAGCTCGAAGGCGCCCTCATGCGCGTCGCCGCCCATGTTTCGCTCGAAGGCCCGGTGCAGACCGAATCTGCCCTCGCCGCCCTTCTGCATGATGTGATGGAGGACGACGCGGCGAAGCAGATCACCGTCGATCGCGTCCAGCGCATCGTGGCCACGCATTACGACCTGCGTGTGAGCGACCTGACAGGTCCGCGCCGCCCAAAGAACATCGCTGAGGGACGCCAGGTTGCCATGTATCTGGTCCGCACGCTCACGAAACTGCCGCTCATCCAGATCGGCGAGGAATTCGGCGGGCGTGACCACGGTACGGTCATCCATGCTTGCAAGGTGGTGACCAACCAGATTCATAATTCGCAGGATTTTCGCCGCATGGTGGACAATCTCGCAGTGAAAATCCGGGAAAGCTGATCCACGGCGTTCAGACGCTTGCCACGGGCCGCATTCCGTTCATAGGAATCGGCCCGCCATGTCCATCTGGAACTACGCCAACACCCAGCTCAAAGATCTCGTCGCCTACGAACCCGGAAAACCCATCGAGGATGTCGCCCGTGAACGTGGCCTCAGGCCGGAGGACATCATCAAGCTGGCTTCGAACGAGAATCCGCTCGGACCATCGCCGAAGGCCGTCGAGGCCATGAAAAAGGCCGTCGAA
>JBJONJ010000566.1:0-19887 GCA_046051905.1 Verrucomicrobiota bacterium | reverse complement strand
GGTGAGGGCGTCGAGCGCATGCAGATACCCGTTCACCCTGACGATGAGGCGGTCCCCATCGAGCAGGAGGGTGACGTAGCCGCTCTGCGGGGCCTTGCACTGCCACAGGAGCTGGCCGGAGTCCCGGTGAACAGCGGCGACGCGTTTGTGGAAGCCGGTGAAGACGAGGTCGGAGAGGTGCATGGCAGGCGGAGGAGATGAGGGATCAGGGATGAGAGATGCCAAGGGGGGCGGGAATAGACAATAGACGATAAACGATAGGTAGGCTCAGGCCCTTCGGTGGCATTGACGTCCAACGGAGCGGATGAAGCTGGTGAGCACCGCTTGGTGGTCACCAACGCGCGGTGCGGCCCCACCGCGGTTATCGTCTATCGTCTATCGTCTATGCCTCCATGTTTCCTCGCCCTACCCGATGACGCCCAGCACGCAGCCGCATCCCGGATGAACACAAACAAGCGGCTGGCTGTGAGGGGCAGCGAAGTAACCGGGGCATTCGTGCCCCGCCGAGGGGGCCAGGAATGGCCCCGATACCGATCCACCCTCGTGGCCCGCCCCCCTAGCGCCGGCAGCGCGTTAAAGAAACGGCCGGACTTGGACCAGCAACATCACCAGCCAATCGGCAAACACTGCTGTGCAATAAACTCCAACATGAACCTCACGACCAGCTCCAAGCCTCCCCCCCACACAAAGAGAAGCGGGCACCTGCTCGTGGCCGGTTTTCGCCTCCGCGGTGGTTTGGAGCCCAAATGCCGGTTGCCAATATATCATCCATACCTCCAAGATAACGCCAACCATGAGAGCACTCGTCAAAGCCAAAGAGGAGCGCGGATTGTGGCTCCAGGACGTCCCGGAGCCGCAGGTCGGCATCAATGATGTCCTCATCAAGGTCCGCAAAACCGGCATCTGCGGCACCGACCTGCACATCTACAAATGGGACGCCTGGGCGCAGTAGACGATTCCTGTGCCGATGGTCGTCGGACATGAGTTTGTCGGTGAAGTCGTCGCCGTGGGCAGCAACGTGAACCACTTTCACCCCGGCGAGATCGTCAGCGCCGAAGGCCACGTCGTCTGTGGGCGATGCCGCAACGGCCTCGCCGGACGCCGTCATCTTTGCAAAGCCACCGTTGGCATCGGCGTGAACCGCACCGGCGCCTTCGCTGAATACATCAGCGTGCCAATGACGACGTCTGGCATCACCGCGAAGGCGTGGATGAGGAGGTGGCGAGCATCTTCGATCCCTTTGGCCACGCCGTGCACACCGCGCTGGCCTTGGAATGCATGGGGGAGGACGTTTTGATCACCGGCGCAGGCCCCATCGGCATCATGGCCATCCCGGTCGTCAAACACGCCGGCACACGTCACGTCGTCATCACCGATGTGAACGACTACCGCCTCGATCTCGCACGAAAAATGGGCGCGACGGTCGCCTTGAACGTCAAAACCGGCAGCATCGCCGACGTGCAGAAGCAGCTGGGCGTGAAGGAGGGCTTCGATGTGGGCCTGGAGATGAGCGGCAATGCCACCGCCTTCCGCGATATGATCGACAACATGTGCCACGGTGGCAAAATTGCCATGCTCGGCATCCCCAGCGAGCCCATTGCCATCGACTGGAACAAGGTCATCTTCAACATGCTCACCATCCATGGCATCTACGATCGCGAGATGTATGAGGCCTGGTATCAGATGAGCGTCATGCTCGAAAACGGCGTGAACATCAAACCCATCATCACCCACCGCTTCCACTACACCGACTTCGAACAAGGCTTCGCCGCCATGGAAAGCGGCAACTGCGGCAAAGTCGTGCTCGATTGGACAAGGTAAACCGCCGGCATGAATCCGCTCAAGAAGAACAGTCTCTCACTCAAAACACCGGCCCGTTTCGATCAGCATGCTGCGAAGCCTCAGGCGTTCGGGAGCGTTCAGGCACAGAGTGTTGATGGTGGCGCGTGCCCGCGGCGTTCGAGCCTCGATCTCGGCTCCTTGAAAGCGAAAATGACTGCCCCAGTCGTCCAAGCGTGGATGGAAAAGCACCTGCACCTCTCCGGTCAGCGGATCAATGCCGGAGAGATTGGGGCCTTTGAGCCGGTTGCATTGAAAACAGGCGAGACAGAGATTCTCCTCGACCGTCTGACCACCATGCTGCTCCGCCACAACATGATCGACCTCATGGCTGAACAGGACCTCATCTTCGTGGATGCGACAATACTCACAGCATCCAGAGGCACGCTGCTCAACCAACCTGCGCAGGGCCGCGCTGATGCGCGTGGTGCTCATGCCGCCTGCGGGACTTTTTTCCGCGCCTCAGCCTTCAGAATGGAGACCAGCGAGTCGAGCTGCGCCAGTTCATCGAGTTCTGCCGCTTCTTCGGCAGCGAGGCTTCCCGCCGTGTTCTTCTCCAAAAGATCACGGCTTCGTTCCGCAAACTGCGCCGAGGGCTTGAAGGTCACAATGGCCGCTGGCGAAGGCCCGCTGGCCAGGAATTCGATCACCTCACGCCCCGCGCCCGCCGTCGCGGCCCACATGCCACGCAGTCCGCGTTCAAGAATGGACGCAAGCTGCCCGGGCTCGCTCGGCAGCCGCTTTGCCAACGATTCAGGTAGGTCGAGAGTGACTTGCATGAACGCAGCTTGATGTCTCGCCGCCAAAAATCCAACCAGTTTCTTCATTGCCTCATGAACCTCCGATACCACGCCTCACTCGCCCTCTTTTGCCTCGTCTCGCTCGCTCACGCTGAGATCAGCCTTCCCGCCTTCACCGCCTACTGCGATCCCGATTTCCGCGGAGTCGAGTTGTCGAAGGAAAAAGGCCTCAGCGGCTGGGAGGATGCGAAACAGCGCGTCTCGTGGTTCGGCGAGATCAAAACGCCCGGCAAGCTCACTGCGAGCCTTCGCGTGAAAGGCGATGAAGGACGCGCTTTCGTCCTCAAGATCGGTGAAACGAGACGCGAGTCCGTCGTGACGAACGGCGGAGCCTCGTTTGGCGAGTTCGAGATCGCGAAAGCCGGTTACGCGAAGTTTGAACTCACCGCAAAGACCGACGCCGATGGCCAAGGCCTCATCGAAGCCCTCGTGCTCGACGGACCCGCGACACAGGATGCGCATTTCAACCTCGAGCCGCGTCGCAACGCCTCCTCGGTGCATTTGATGTATCCGACGCCGAAGGATGAGAAGATCGCGCTCTTCTACAACGAAGTCACCGCCGTCGAGGAGCCGCTTTACACCTTTTACATGGCCTGCGGCTTCTCGCGCGGCTACTTCGGTATGCAGATCAATTCAGAGACCGAGCGGCGCATCATCTTCTCCGTATGGGACGCGGGCAACGGCACCAACGCCATCGACCGCTCCAACGTAGCAAAGGATGATCAGACGCAACTCCTCGCCAAAGGCGAAGGCGTCGAGGCGAGCGTCTTCGGCCACGAAGGCACCGGCGGGCACTCGCACCTCGTTTATCCATGGAAAACCGGCCAGGCGCAGAAGTTTGTCGTCGCCGTGAAGCCCGAAGGCACACACACGACCTACAGCGGCTACTGGTTGCATCCCGAAAAGCAGAGCTGGATGCTCATCGCGAGCTTCAAAGCGCCGAAGGACGGCAACTACCTGCGTGGCCTGCATTCCTTTAGCGAAAACTTCGGCGGCCAAAACGGCCACCAGCGGCGCAAAGCCCTCTACGGCCCGCAATGGTTCGCCACCGCCGATGGAAAATGGACCGAACTGCTCACCGCGAAGTTCAGCCACGACCCCACCGGCAAGGCGCACCGCCTCGACCGCTTCATGGGCGTCGAGGAAGGCCGCTTCTTCCTTTCGCATGGCGGTTTCATCGAAGGCTTCACCCCATACGGCGTGCCCTTCACGCGGCCTGCGACGAACACGCCTCCCAGCTTCAAGCTGCCCTGAACGGGGCGCAAAAAACGCCCGGCAGATCCTGCCGAGCGTTTTGATTGGATCGATTCAAGATGGCTGAGCTTACTTCAGCTTCGCTTCGAGGTCGGCACGCTTCTGCATCGGCTTGCCATTGTATTTTTCACGCCAGCCTTTGACCTGGTCGGCGGTGACGGCGGGGGCTTTGTTGCCAAAGTTGCCGCGGACGAAGGTGAGCACCTCGGCCATCTGGGCATCATTCATCGTGGCACCGAGCGGGGCCATGATGCCGAGGAACTTTGCATCCTGCTTTTCGATGCCGGTGAAGACGATGGAGGCCATCAGCTCGCCATCGCCAAAGCCAGCGAGCTTCGAACCCGCGAGAGCAGGAGCCATCGGAGTCGGGGTGCCGGCGCCCATGCCCTTGCCGTCCATGCCGTGGCAGGCCATGCAGACCATGTAGGAGGCAGGCGGAGCGGCAGGAGCCTGGGCCTGCAAGCCGGAGGCGGAAAGAAGTGTCGTGACGACGGCGAGGGATGCAATGAAGGATTTCATGGGTGAGGGTGGGGTGGGATTTCGCCGCCCAAGGTCACGGCGGCACAAGGCCGCATGAACGCGCTCCCGAGGGCGAAAAACGGCCGCATGATGTGGGCGGAGCGCTGGCAAAATCAACCGCTTTCCCCTCTGCAACAAACCGGGGCCACGTCAGCGCTCCGCGGTCTTTTTACTGCGCAGCCATCCCACGCCAAGAAAGGCCAAGCCCGCCGCGATCATGAAGGTCGAGAAGAACTGGCCCTTCGTGAGCCCCAGGATCATCGACGAGCCGCTGTCCGGCTGCCGCACGCCTTCGAGCGCGATGCGGACGATGGCATAGAAAACGAAGAACAGGCCCGAGATGATGCCGTGTGGCATTTTCGGCCACTTCATGCGGATCCACA
This sequence comes from Verrucomicrobiota bacterium, assembly GCA_046051905.1. GTDB lineage: Bacteria > Verrucomicrobiota > Verrucomicrobiia > Verrucomicrobiales > Verrucomicrobiaceae > Prosthecobacter. Next base: position 15,092 of record JBJONJ010000566.1, on the reverse strand, counting down.
GCAGGACAAGGGTCAGCAGCAGGCCCTCTCCGAGAGCTTCATAAAGCTGCGAAGGATGGCGCGGATGCAGGATGGACTCCAGTTCCGCGCGCCCGCCGCGATGCTGCTCAAACCACGCGATGATGTCCGGGCTGTGCTGGAGATGATCCGGCATCGGCGGCAGTTCCCCACCCTGCTTCACAAAGTCCTCGTGCAGCAGCTCGGTGGGGAATTTCATTGCCCAAGGCACCGTCGTCACACGTCCAAAAAGCTCGCCATTGATGAAATTGGCTAGGCGGCCCAGAAAGATGCCAAGCGGTGCGCCGCACACCAGCGTGTCACCGATGCCCGTCCAGGAGATGCGGTGCTTCCGCGCATACCAAAGGCAATACAAGGCCACGCCGGCGATCCCGCCATGGCTGGCCATGCCGCCCTGGTGCAGCATGAAGAAGATCCAAGGCCGGTGGATGAACTCGTCCGAATTATACAGCAGCATGTAGCCCAGCCGCCCGCCGAGAATCACGCCGAAAAGGGCCACCCCGGTGATGAAATCCCCCACGTCCTTCTCCGGGATCTGCGAGAGGCCTTTCCGCCCCAGATAACACATCACCAGATACGTCAGGTAAAAGCCCGTCACATAGGCCAGGCCATACCACTGGATGCCGATCGTCTCCGTGAACTGGATGATCTTTGGGTTCAGGTCGTGCAGGTAGGTGGCGAGCATGCGGCGGAAGCTGTGGCGAGCCTTCGCGGGTCTTCAAATGACAAAACATCCTCCGCATCGCCTCCGTCCTTCATCATTCGGAGTTCCTTGTTCGTTATTCGATATTTTTCCGAGACTCTGCCGAAGCGAATATCGAATATCGAACAAGGATTTCAGAATCACGAAGTGGCCTACTTCTTCAGCAGATCGCGTATCTCCGCCAGCAGCACGATGTCCTCCGCCGGGGCCGGAGGCGGCGTGGCAGCCTCCTCCGTCTTCATCATCGCCATCAGCTTGTTGGCGGGCTTCACGATCCCAAAGAAGATGGCCACTGCGGTGATCAGGAAGCCGATGATCGCATTCACCATGATTCCGATGTCGATCTGGTTTGCCACCGTGGCGCCTTTTTCATCGACATAGGTGCCGATCTTCCAGGCGAGGCCTTTTCCCATGTCTCCGCCGCCGGTGAGACGAAGGATAGGTTCCACGATGCCTTTGGTGAAGGCGGTGACGATGGTGCCGAAAGCCGCGCCGATGATGACACCGGTGGAGAGATCGACAACGTTCCCTTTGAGGATGAATCGCTTGAATTCGTTGAGCATGGCAATAAGCGGGCGGTGGGGATGGGAGGCACCCAGAAGACCACGTCGCGTGCCGAAACGTCAACCATTTCTCAGCGCAGCGTCCGCGGCACAAAAACGGCTTGCATGCCCGCCGCTTCTGCCGCCTTCAGGCCGCTGTTTCCATCCTCGAACACGAGGCAGTCGCTCGGGCCGATGCCCATGCGCTCCGCTGCCAGCAGGAACATGTCCGGAGCGGGCTTGCCATGTCGAACATCCTTCGGCGTGATGATGATCTCAAACAGGTCAAGCAGGCCCGTGGCCTTCAGACAGCCGCGTACCGTAGCCTCCGCACTGCCGGAGGCCACCGCGATAGGAAAACGCCCGGCCACCGACCTCGCGAAATCGGCCACGGGGCGCACGGGCTGCACCTCCGGGATGCGGCGATGAAAAAGGACCGCTTTGGTCTCATCCACCGCCACCGGATCCAGGCTCGTGCCATGCAGGTCATTCAACAGGCGCACCACATCCTGCTCCTTCACGCCAGCGTGACCATAGAAAAACTCCTCCGTGAACTCAAACTCGGCTCCATGAGCCTTCAAAGCCTCGCACCACACGATGTAATGCAGTGGCATCGAATCGACCAAGGTGCCGTCGCAGTCGAAAATGAAAGCTTTGAAAGGATGATCTGGTATTGGCAGGGACATGAGAAAAGAGGGGGAGAAGCCCCAAAGGAGCATCGAAGACCTTCCGCGCATCCCGAATCATGATTCGCAGGCAAAAAGAACGGCGGGATCACGACAAGGGCACCAAATGCAGCCCGTCGGTCAGCAGGACGGATTCTTCTGATTCGCCTGCCTCCATTCGCTTGCCAATCGCTGCTTCAGGCAAACGAATGGAGGCAAGCGAATGAGTCTGCCCTAGACAAGCCCCCAACTCACTAGCCTCCGAGTTCCCTGAAACGGTAAAAATGATGCAGGGTAAAATGATTCGATCCATCATTCTACCCACCATCATTTTACCATCGGGCCGCCTTCGTTTGGTGAGTGGCTCCTGAGGCCGTGAGGAAGCGGCTTACTTCTTGAAGATGATCGGGATGATGAGGATGGCGAGGATGTTCACCACCTTGATCATGGGGTTCACAGCCGGGCCGGCAGTGTCCTTGTAGGGATCGCCGACGGTGTCGCCGGTCACAGCGGCCTGGTGGGCGAAGCTGTGTTTGCCGCCGTGGTTGCCTTCCTCGATGTATTTCTTCGCGTTGTCCCAAGCACCACCGGCACTGGTCATGGCGATGCCGACGAAGAGGCCGGTGACGATGGTGCCGATGAGCACGCCGCCGAGGGCCTGCATGCCGACGAAGGCCATGCCGATGACGAAGATGAGCGGCAGGAGGGCCGGAAGGATCATCTGCTTCAAGGCGGCGCTGGTGACGATGCCCACGCACTGGGCGTAATCGGGGATTTCGGTGCCGTTGAGGATGCCGGGCTTCGCGGCGATCTGGCGGCGTACTTCGAGCACCACGGCTCCAGCAGCGCTGCCGACGGCGCTCATGCAGTAGGCGGTGAAGATGAAGGGCAGCAGGCCGCCGATGAACATGCCGATGACGACTTCATGGTTCATGAGGTCAAAGGTCACGGTGTGGCCGACAAAGGCTTCAAGGTCCTTCACATAGCTGCCGAAGAGCACCATGGCGGCGAGGCCGGCGCTGGCGATGGCGTAGCCTTTGGTGACAGCCTTCATGGTGTTGCCCACGGCGTCGAGCTCGTCGGTGATGGTGCGCACTTCCTCAGGCAGGCCGCTCATGACGGCGATGCCGCCCGCGTTGTCGGTGATGGGGCCGAAGGCATCGAGCGAGATGATGATGCCGGAGAGTGAGAGCATGGAGACGACGGCGATGGCGATGCCGTAGAGGCCGGCGAGGTCAAAGCAGCACCAGATGGAGGCGGCGATGGCGAGCACCGGAAGCAGCGTGGCGTGGTGACCGATGCTGATGCCGGCGATGATGTTCGTGGCGTGACCGGTTTCGGAGGCCTTGGCAATGTCACGCACGGGCTTGTGGTGCGTGCTGGTGTAGTAATTGGTGATCCAGACGACGAGCAGCGTCATCACGAGGCCGACGAGGGCGCACTGGAAAAGGGCGCTGCTGGCGATGCTGGCTCCATTGAGCATGACGGTGGCTCCGAAGATGGCCTGCGTCGCCCACCAGAAAAGACCGGCGCTGATGATGCCGGAAACGGCCACGCCGCAGACGAGGGCGGTCGTCGGAGTCTGCTTCACGAAATTCACCCAACCGATGCCGATGATGGAGGAGATGATCGAGAGGCCGCAGAGCACGAAGGGATAAATGACGGCCGCGTTGGCGGATTCCGCACCGGCAGTGAGAGCACCGACGAGCACCCCGCCGATCAAGGACACCGCGTAGGTCTCAAACACGTCCGCGGCCATGCCGGCGCAGTCGCCCACGTTGTCGCCCACGTTGTCGGCGATGGTGGCGGGGTTGCGAGGATCGTCCTCGTTGAGGTTCTGCTCGATTTTGCCCACGAGGTCAGCGCCCACGTCAGCAGCCTTCGTGTAAATGCCGCCACCGAGACGGGCGAAGACGGAGATGAGCGAGCTGCCGAGGGCGAGGCCGATCAGCGAGTCGATGGCGTGCTTGCCTTCCGGGTGCATGCCTTTGACGACCATGTAGAAAACACCGACAGAAAGCAGGCCGAGCGCCACGACGAGCAACCCGGTGACGGCACCGCCATTGAAGGCCACCTTAAGAGCCGAGTGGCTGCTCACCGAGGCAGCCTGGGCGGTGCGGACGTTCGCACGCACGGCGATCATCATGCCGATGTAACCGGCGGCGAGGGAGCAGACGGCCCCGACGATGAATCCGACGGCCGTCACTGCATCTCGCAGATACCAGATGGCCGCGAGGATGACGAGGGCGATGGGCACGATGGCCACAATCTGGCGGTTGAGGTAGGCTTTGGCGCCGGCCTGAACGGCCCCGCCAATCTCCTGCATTTTCGCATTGCCCGGTGAAGAGGCCAGAATCTGGCGGATGAGGATCAGAGCCACGACGAGTCCCACCGCGGCGAGAGCGATGGAGATGGTGAGTCCGTTTTGGAGCAGGAAGGCAAGAGGCATTGTCAGGGTGCGAGGTGTCTAAGGTTGGGTGCCCGGAGCGGGTAAAGCCGCGTAGTTTAGCGGGAGCCAATTTCTAGGCAAGACTTTTGCTGCGTCCGGGGGCGCAAACATACGGCCGGACAGGTGGGAAGTTTCAGGTTCCAGGTTACAAGTTCCAAGTTTCAGGGAGGCACCCGTTTGAAACTGGAAACCTGGAACTTGAAACCGTTCCCTCGCCTCAATGCGCCTCCTCGATGGCCGCATCGATCTTCTTCAAGGCGGCCCACAGGGCGGGATCCTCCGGGTGGCCGTTGAAGAGTACCTTGCCCTCGGGGCTGATGAGGATCATGCGGGGGATGCTGTCGATCTCGAACTGCTTGGTGAAGGGACGTTCGGCGGGCTCGATGAGCCAGGGGATTTTCATATCCTGCTCCTTGCGGATGCGCTCGGCGATGCTGAGGGCGTTTTCGTCGTCCTTGTTCATCGCGGCGACCACGATGCCATGGGCAGGCAGGCTTTCCCCCTTCTTCTTGAGCGAGGGCATGAGTTGCATGCATGGGCCACACCAGGAAGCCCAGAAGTCGATGAGGATGGCTTTTTTGCCCGCCAGCACATCACCCAGCGTGGTCGCCTCGCCCATCGAATCCGTGAGCGGCAGTTTCATGTCCACGGCCAGCGCGGCCATCTTTTCCTCGCGCCGGGTCTTTTCGATGGACTGGATGAAGACACTGGCTTGGCCGGGCTGGAGCCAGATGGCCTCCAGAATGTGCTTTTTGAAACCTTCGGCGTCCTTTTCGTCCTGTGCCTTCAACGCCCGGATAAAGGAGGCAAAGGACTTGACTGCCTCAGCGTTCGGCATGGCAGCGGCCTGGGAGGGATCAAAATTCGCGGCGAGCACCTCCACCTCGGGCAGCATCTTCGTCAAAAACGCCGCGTCCTGATGCCGCAGGCCCCACACGAGTCGTGCCTCAATGATCTGCTGACGTGGGATGCCGAGCTTGTTCGCCTCCTTCGCCAGTTCGGCGAGCTGTTCGGCGGAGTTGGAGGGAGCGAAGAGCTTTTGCAGCGCCTCCTTGGCCGCTGCGGCGGCGTCGGCTTCCGTTTTGCCCTGGTCTTGGGCGACGGCGAGGGGCGCTGACAGGGCGAGGAGGGTGGAAACAAAGAGCGTGCGGAGGGAGAGGCGCATGGTGCGTGAATCGTTCACGTCGCGCCGCATTGTGTCGAGAGGAAAGTCTGGCCCCGTGAAAGATGAGCGGCTTCGGGGGCGACTCCTCAACCCGTTTTATCAGCCAACCTGCCCCATGAAATTGAAACACTCGCTGCTCCTCACGCTCGCCACGGCCTCACTCGGCCTCGCCGCGGAAAACAACACGCCGCCGGAAGGCTTCACGGCCCTCTTCAACGGCAAGGACCTCTCCGGCTGGTATGGCTGGGGCACGCAGGACCCCACGGACCTGTGGAAAATGACGCCCGAGCAGCAGGCCGAATACAAAAAGAAGTCCGTCCAAGGTGGCCTCACCGATGCCAAAGGCAACGACAAGGGCGATCACCTCAACGCCCACTGGAAAGTCCAGAACGGCGAGCTCGTGAACGATGGCAAAGGTCTCTACCTCACCACCGACAAGGACTACGGCGATTTTGAGCTGTGGGTCGATTACAAGATGCTCCCGCTCGGTGACAGCGGCATCTACCTTCGCGGCATCCCGCAGGTGCAGATTTGGGACTTCACCGAGAAGGACGATAAGGCCGTCGCGCTCGGCAAACCCTTCGGCTCCGGCGGTCTTTGGAACAACAAGAACCCCGAGGGCAAGAACCCGCTCAAGCTCATGGACAAGCCCTTGGGCGAGTGGAACCGCTTCCACATCAAGATGATCGGCGAGCGTGCCACGATCACCTTCAATGGCGAGGTCGTCGTGAAGAACGCCGTGCTTGAAAACTTCTTCGCCAACCGCAAAGCCGGTTACCAGGCCTACGGCAAGGTGGAGGCCAAAGATGCCGGTGAGAAGAAGCCCAACGGATGGATGGTTGATCCCGCCTTTGCCAAAGGCCCCGTCCAGCTCCAGACGCACGGCAGCGAGATCCGCTGGCGCAATGTCTTCATCCGCGAAATCCCCGCCGAAGAGGTGAACAAGGAACTCAATGCCCGCTGGGCCGAGGATGGCTTCGTCGAGCACATCAACGGCAAGGACCTGAGCAACTGGCAGGGGGCTGTGGACAGCTACGAAGTCGTGGACGGTGCCATCACCTGCAAGCCAGGCAAAGGTGGCGATCTCCTCACGAAGGACGAGTTCGAAAACGGCATCATCCGCGTCGAGTTTAAGCTGCCGAAGGCTGGCAACAACGGCATCGCTCTTCGTACCCCGCTCGGCGGTCACTCCGCCTCCGATGGCCTCGAACTCCAGGTGATCGACAGCGATGGCTACAACGAGAAAATGGCCGCTGCTGGCAAGAAGGGCCTCGAACCCTATCAATACCACGGCTCCATCTACCACTGCGTCGGTGCAAAGCACGGCTTCCTCCGCCCCGTCGGCGAGTGGAACTTCCAGGAGATCGAGGTGCAAGGCCAGCGCATCAAAGTGACCCTCAACGGCACCAAGATCCTCGATGCGGACATCTCCACCTTCGACCGCAGCCAGATCAAGCACCCACCGAAAGGCCTCGACCGCACCAGCGGTCACATCGGCTTCGCTGGTCACAGCGATCCGGTCGTCTTTCGTAGCTTCAAAGTGAAGAAGATGTGAAAAGCAGCCTTGTTGCTGTGCAACAAGGCGTCCCTGTTTCGCAGGAACAGGAAAACATTAAACCACTAGGTTCCCAAAGGGCACACGCAGCTCGATCTGAGCCTCGGCTGCTTCATCGAAGATTTTTGCGGTGATGGCTTCGGTTGCCCATTCGATGTTCAAAAGACCCACATTTGGCAGATGATAGGTTTTGGGCAGGATACGGCGCTTGTTCGGTGTCGGCGTGCCTCGAGGATGCTTTTGAGTCATCGAACTGGACGTGAAATCGAAGACACCATGCTTCGAGAATTCGCACCAGTGGCGGTCGCCGCTCAAAACGAAGGCTTTTTGGCCTCGGAGCATGCTGATGAGGCGTTTTTGCTCGTGAGGGAAATTGGCCCAGCATTCGCCGCCGTGGGCTTCGGGGGCGAACTGGATGCTGGAGACAATGATTTGAAGGTCCGCAGGCTCTTGAAGCACTTTTTCGAGCCAGACCCATTGGGCTGCACCGAGGATCGTCGTGCTTTCATCATCGGTAGGGACGCTGGTGCCGCCAAGCATCGCTTTCTCCTTCGACACCTTCTTGAGCGGGCTGCGGAAGTAGCGCGTGTCGAGCAGGATGACCTGCACACGCTTTCCAGCCGGGCCGAAGCTCTGCGAGTGATACACGCCTTCTTGCTTCCGCCTTGGTGAATCCGCCGGTTCATCGAGCCAGTTCCAAAACTCGAACTGCGCCTCCTTCTTCTGCGGATACTCGCTCCCACCATCATTGAGGCCGAAGTCGTGATCGTCCCATGTCGCGAGAATCGGCTTGGTCTTCAGACCGCGGAAGAAGCGGCTGTTTTTCAGCAGCGCATACTTCTCCTGCATCATCGGGATGCCGCCTTTGTCGGCATAAACGTTGTCACCCATGAAAATGAACAGATCGCGCGGCAGCGTAAGCGCACGGTCGAGCATCGGATGCTCATGCGTGTCGAGGCAGGAACCGAACAGGATATTTTCGAGCGGTTTTGCGTCCTCGGCCTGCGCGGAAACAAGTCCGAGAGCCGGAAGTCCGGCAAGAAGGCGGCGGCGGGTGGTGGTCATGGCTTTGCGAGTTTGCTGTCGATGGTGAGTTGGGCGCTGTCACGCTCGATGCAGGGGCCGCAAAGCGAAAGCAAGGCCTGCGCTTCACGCACTGAACGGCCTGCGAGTGTCCATTGTTCGACGGCGCGGGCGGTAAAGGCATCTCGAATGGGGCCAGCGGGCAGTTGCAGGGCCATGGCATTCAGTTCCTCGCTAGTTTTGAGCGTGGCACCCAGATGTCTGCCGACGGTATCCGCGGCTTTTTGCAGTTCAGGCCGCTCGGAGTGAGCACGCAGCCACTCAAAGGCCTCCATGGGCTTGTCGTTCACGAAGCCGCTGAGCCATTCATCGCTTAAATGACTGCGCTCGGCCTGTGTGGGCAGTTGCGCCACGATCTCCAACCCGGCGGCGTGATCTACGCCATTGCGATAGCAAAGCTTGGCCAGCAACTGGTCCCGTAGCCGCTTCGGCTCCACCGTCGGCAGCGCCGCGAGCACACCTGCGACATCCTCGCTCATCCAACTGAGCCCGATTTGCGCCAGCACCTTCTCACGGAGGAAGACGTCTTCGATTTGATCCGCCCATGCCGCGCTGGCGAGCGGATCCTTGGCAGCTTTGCGGTAGAGCACGACTCCGATGCCCTCCTCTTGCAGCACACTGTCGTCATCGAGCGTGCCAACCCACTTCAAGGCCGCATCGGCATCCGTTTTGACCCAAAGGTCGAGCACGGCACGCATTGCACTCTCTTTATCCTGTGGAGAGGAAAGGCCTCGCAGCGTGGTGAGCGCACCGTTGAGGTCCAGCGAGGCCCAGCGTTCAAACAGGAAGCGCAGCAAACGCCGCCGCACCTCCGGGAAAGGATTGCGCAACAGGCCGCGCAACATCGCCGGAAGCTCCTCGAGGCTCATCTGCGAGATGGGATGAATGGCCTCCGCCCAGTTTTCGTAGCTCAAAACAGCAATGCCCGCCTCGGAGCCGATTTTGGGCAGCGGCTGGAAGGTATGCACATCAACGGCAACCTTCGATTTCGGACGTTCCGATGCCGCGGTGGTCTTTTCAGCCGATTCATGGGTCTCTCCCGACACGAGCGAAAAGCCCACAACCGCACAAAGCGCATGCAAAAGCACCCAAAACACGAGTTTCATCGCGCTGCCTCCAATCCATAGCTCTTCAGCAGTTTCGTCCGCTGTTCAGCGGGCATGAACGCCGCTGACTCCCTGCCTTGCAGCCACGCGAGAGCGGTCGCGCGGTCGGTGGTGAGCCATTGCTCGACACGGAATGTGATCCGCTCCGCCCGTTCATCGGGTGCACTGGTCTGCGCTAGCAGCTCAAGACACCTGGCGGGCTCACGATCGCTGATCGCACTGGCGTAGCCATTGATGAGCTCGTCCCGAGTGAATGCGTCCGACTCAGCCGCGATGCGGCTTTCAATGGCCTGCGGATCGATCTCCGCGAGTTGATAGCCAAGCCTCCACTCGGCGGTGAGAGTGTCTTTCTGAGGTCGGACATTCAACCCGTCCAAAATCGCCTTCGTGTTACGCCAAGAGCCCGCTTGATCGGCGAAGGCAATGAGTCCTTCCGCGACATAAGCGCGACCTTTTTCATCCAATCGCGCCGCGAAAGCCAGCACCCGATCCGCAGGCAGCCTGCACAGCCCCCACGCGGCGTTTTGCAGCACGCCGACGGTGTTGAGGCGGTCCGCAGGCAGGGCCTCAATGAAACGCAGAACACCTTCCGCATCTTCGCCGCTCCAGGTGGCGATGAGATTCCACAGCAGGTGGTCTGCTTCCTCACTTGGCGGTAAACCGAGCACGATGCGTCCAAGCGAGCGAGGATCGTAGCGACGAAAATCGCGCACCAGCTCCTTCGCGAGAGCGAGACGCTGCTCGGGCGTGAGTCCAGCATCATGGCGAAACAGCACCTCCACCGCGCTGAGGTTGCCCTTTCGCATTTCAGCCCGCACCCAATCGATGGACGCGGTGACGCTCGTGAAGGGAGGTGGCCTGGGGGGCAGCGAGGCCGCTTTGGAACGGATTGTGGCAGGTTTTGCCGATGCCGTGGAGGCTTCTTCGGTAGCTGCGGGCTTCTGCTGATACCCGGCGAGAGCGCCAAGCATGGCGCAAGCTGTCGTGGTGAGCAAAAGGCGGGGAAAGGACATGCGCTGGCTGGAACGGATGTCTGCCTGGGTTGCTTGGAAAAAAGCAGCCGGCCAATCACGCATGCCGCAGGATCGCCTCGGCCACGCGGAGGCCATCGGCGGCGGCGGAGATGATGCCGCCGGCGTAGCCCGCGCCTTCACCGGCAGGGTAAAAGTGCTTCATGCCGGTGCATTCGAGCGTCTCGGCATCGCGCGGGATGCGGATCGGGCAGGAGCTGCGGGTCTCGAAGCCGGTGAGCACCGCGTCCTCCATGTCAAAGCCACGCAAATTTTTCTCAATGCGCGGCACGGCCTGGTGAAGCGTCTCGGTGATGTAATCTGGCAGCACGGAGGTGAGATCCGTCCACACGACGCCGGGCTTGTAGCTTGGCTGCACCTTGCCGGGACCGGTGGAGGCTTTGCCAGCGAGGAAATCGCCCAAAAGCTGCGCGGGGGCCGCATAGGTGCCGCCCGCCAGATCGAAGGCGGCCTTTTCAAGGCGGCGCTGCATCGCGACTCCGGCCAGCACGTCGTCTCCCACAAAGTCCTCCGGCCGTACATCGACCATGAAACCGGCGTTCGCATTCGCCTCGGCGCGGGCGTAGCTGCTCATGCCATTGGTGACGACGGTGCCCGGTTCGGAATTCGCCGCCACCACGAGGCCGCCGGGACACATGCAGAAGCTGTAGGCCGTGCGACCGGTGCCGCAGTGAGCCACGAATTTATAAGGCGCGGAGCCGAGACGCTCGTCACCTGCCCAGCGGCCGTAAAGCGAGCGGTCAATGAGCTTTTGCGGATGCTCGATGCGCACACCGATGGAGAAAGGCTTCCTTTCCATTGGCACACCGTGACGATGGAGCATCTCAAACGTGTCCCGCGAGCTGTGTCCGATGCCGAAGATGATCCGGCTGCCTTCGATCGTGCTGCCATCGCCCAGCACCACGCCGCGCATGATGCCGTCCTCGATGACCACATCGCTCACCTTGGCCTCAAAGCGCACCTCGCCGCCCAGTTCGATGATCTCCTGACGGATGTGGCGCACCACTTTGATGAGACGATCCGTGCCGATGTGTGGGCGTGCTTTGACGAGGATGTCCTCGGGTGCACCGGCTTTGACCATCTCCTTCAACAACCAGGGGATGCGGTGCTCGCGGTCGCGGATCTGGGTGTAGAGCTTTCCATCGGAGAAGGTGCCCGCGCCGCCTTCGCCAAACTGCACGTTCGATTCGGCATTGAACGCCCAACCCCGGTTCCAGAAGCCGGTCACATCGCGGGCCCGATCACCCGCGGCCTTGCCACGTTCGAGCAATACGGGCTTCCATCCGGCGCGGGCAAGCATCAGGCCGCAAAACAAGCCGCAGGGGCCTGTGCCGACGATGATGGGACGGTCCGTGATGGCATGAGCAGGGCGGGGGACTTCATACTCCTCCGGCTCCGCGATCTGCACACGCGCGGCTTTGTCGAGCCGCTGAAGCACGCGGGATTCGTCATCGACTTCCGCCAGCAGCGTGTAACTAAAGCTCACATGACCGCGCCGGGCGTCGATGGCGCGTTGTTTGATTTCCAAATGCTTCAAATGGTCTGTTTTTACCTTCAACGCCTCCAACGCCGCCTGACGAAGGGCGGCGTCGGCGTGATCGACGGGAAGCAGAACCTGGCTGAGCTGGAGCATGCGGGCAGGTGCTCATAAAACCGCGATTTGACGGCGGCAAACGCTTCCTTGTCGGAAGGCTCGGGGAAAACACTCTCAAGGTCGCGCCAAGGGCCCGAGGAAACACGTCATGGTGCTGTACAATAATGAAACAGAGGCCTTACTTCTTCACTGCCCACACCGACTTCAACTCGTGCACATCGAGCGAGACGATCTTCGCTTCACCGCCACTTGCGGTGATCTTCGGTGCGAGGCGTGCTTCGGCGTTGGGCATGTGTTGAAAGGCGCCGAACTTGAAGCCTTGGTCGGTGAAGATCTCGATAAGGCTGTGGTCGCTCAGCAGGCGGAGGTCGAGGCGGCCATCGCGGACGGGCATGGGCATGGTGGCTTTGTCGCTGGTGAGTTTTTGCTTCTTCACGTCGATGACGAAGGGCGTGCCGCGCAGGTTGAGGATGATCTCGGTGGCGGTGCCGACGTCGATGACGGCGCGGAGGTCGAGGAAAGGCGTCTGCACATCGCGGAGAGGATCGCTTTGAGCATTCAGCGGGGTGGCGGCGATGGTGTGATGTTTGGTGCGGATTGTTTCGATTTCCCGCACGGGCTGCCAGACGAGGCGGGGGCCGCGGGCGGTGTTTCGCAGGGTGATCTCGCAGGGGATGTTCATCATCTGCGCGAAGGGCATGCCGGTGAAGACGAGATCGCTCATCTTGGCCCAGCCTTGCTGCACCACGCGGCCATCCGGCATGTCGCTGTAGTTTTGACCGGCATAGTAGGCGCTGCCATACGGGCCATGCAGGAGATCGCTGGTGCGCTTGAACTCGCGACCGTCGAAATCGCCGATGAAATACTCGCCGAGTCCGCCGTGGACGATCCATTTGGTTTTTGGCGTGCCTTCGATCTTCATCGGGAAGAGGTCCGGGCACTCCGCGAAGCCGATGACGCTGCCTTCGCGCTTCCACTGCTTCAAATCGGGCGAGGTGAAGAGGACAAACTCGCCCGTTTTGCGCTTCGGGTCCTTCGCGTCGATGGGCGGGAGCTTTTTGCCCTTCTCGGTGCAGTGCAGGATCATGACCCAGCGCTGCGTGGGCTCATGCCAGAAGACTTTGGGATCGCGATTGTTGTGCGCCACCTCGGGCAGCACGGGATTGCCCGCATACTTCGTCCAGGTCCGGCCGCGATCATTGCTGAAGGCGAGTCGCTGATCGCGTGGCGGACCCGTGGCGGTGTAGATGAGCACGAGCGGTGGTTCTTTGCCGGTCTGAAAGCCGGAGGTGTTCTTCCAATCCACCACGCCCGAGCCGGAGAACATCATGCCCTCCGCCTCCGCATGGATCGCAATCGGCAACTCCTCCCAATGCAGGAAATCGCGGCTCACCGCATGCCCCCAGCTCTTGCTGCCGCTTTTGATGCCGTAGGGATGCAGTTGGTAAAACAGGTGATGCTCGCCGTCGAAGCTCAGCAGGCCGTTCGGGTCATTCAAGCGGCCACGCGTTGAGGTGAAATGAAACTGTGGCCGCAGCGCTTCCGCATACACCGGCACGTCCGTCTTGATCGCATCGCTGCTCTCGATGGATTTGATCAAGGCCGATGGTCCGCTCAGCACCGCCGCCTGGCCTTTCCACTGCCTCACATCGAGAAAGACCCACAAATCAGGCTTCTTCCCCTCGGCGAACTCGATCTCGACCTCCCGCACTTTCTTCCCGCCGACTTCCAGCTTCACGAGCTGCTGCGGAGCGCCATTGCACACGGGCAGGTTCAGCAAATTCGCGTTCAGCGTGAGTGGACGCGTGGCGATGTCCTGCGCACTGAGCGTTGCAACGCAAAGCAGGGTGATGAGAAAGAAGCGGCTGGGCATGGCGAGGGAGTTGAGCGGCGGCCCGATGGTTGGGAGATTCGGATTCGAGTGAAGCCGCAATCGGGCTCACTGCGGCCACTGGCCGTTCACGATGGGCTTGGTGGTGAGCTTCGCGGGATCGAGCACGACATGCTTCACCTTCTGACGCTTCCAGGTGTAGGTGATATGCACGAGGCCGTCTTTCGTCTGGATGATGGCGGGGTAGCTGTATTCGCCGGGGTCGCTTTCGAGGACGAGCGCGGCATTCCATGTTTGCGCGTCCTTGCTGGATGCGAGATTCAGCGGCGTGCGCTTGCCGCCCCACTTGCCGGGTGTGCCGGCGATGTGGTTATAAATGATCAGGTGGGTGCCGTCGGCGAGCGTCACGGCATCGGTGCCGCTGTTGTTGTTGGGCAGGGTGCCGAGTTTCATCTCGCCCCAGGTCTTTCCGCCATCATCGCTGCGAATTTCAAACACACGATCCTGACGCGAGCGTCCAAGGGCGAGAATTTTGTCGCCGCCGAGGAAGAGAAGGCTGGGCTGGATGGCCTGAATCTTCACACCGTCATGCACGGGGCCAATTTTCTGCCAGGTCAGTCCGAGATCGCTGCTGCGTTCAAAATGCACGGACCACTTGCTTGGCTTTTCATGGGTTTCATTGCTCGTCGGACTCAAGATGTCGCCGTTGGGCAGTTGCACGGGCTTGTTTTTGATGGGGCCAAGGATGCCTTCGGGCAGTTTGCGTGCCGCTGACCAAGACTTGCCGCCGTCGTCGCTGGTTTTGAGCTCTCCCCACCACTGCTCAGGATTGGGGCCGACTTTGTAGAAGAGCATCAGCGGGCCTTCTTTCGGCTGAAACAGCACCGGGTTCCATGTGGGATGCCGTGTGCCATCGGTTTGCACGCCATTGGCCGTTTCGACGCTCGCGGTCCATTTGCCATTGGGAAGCTGGCGCGACACCCAGATGCACACATCGGGGTTTTTCTCCGCCGTGCCACCAAACCATGCAGTGACGATCCCGGTGGGCGTTTCGACGATGGTCGTGGCGTGGATCGAGGGGTAGGGGCCTTCGTCGTAGATGTATTCAGTTTTCAGGATCGCGGGATCGGCGGCAGCGAGTGACACCGCGGAGACGAGAAGGGCGCAGAGGGCAGATTTCATGGTGGTGATGTGTTACAAGATTCCGAGAGCGGCGAGTCTTTCACGAATGAGCTCGCGCTCCGGTTCGCGGAAGCGATGAAACGGCTCGGCCATGTGGTCGTCGCAGATACCGAGCAGGCTGAGGCCGCATTTGATGCCTTTGATGATGGCGCTCTTGTGCTTGCCGAC
>JBJONJ010000565.1:0-2785 GCA_046051905.1 Verrucomicrobiota bacterium | reverse complement strand
TGGCGCACGAACTCGGCATCTGCTCACCCGAGATCGAGGCCCGGCTCACCGAGATCGAAAACAAAGGCCAGTCCCTCGCCATCCTCGGCCACACCCCGCATGAAGGTTGCCAGGGCAAGATACTCGGCATCCTCGCCATCGGCGACACCTTGCGCCCCGAGGCCGCCAACGCCCTCATCCTGCTCCATGACGCAGGCCTTGAAAAAGTCGTCATGCTCAGTGGCGACAACCAGCGCACCGTCGATGCCATCGCCCGGCAGGCAGGCATCGACGAAGCCTACGGCGATCTCATGCCCGAGCAAAAGATCGAGCATCTCAAGCGCCTCATGGCCGAGCATCACTACGTCGGCATGATAGGTGACGGCGTGAACGACGCCCCCGCGCTAGCACTCGCCAGTGTCGGCATCGCCATGGGAGCCATCGGCAGCGACACCGCCATCGAGACCGCCGACATGGCCCTCATGCAGGACGACCTCACCCGTGTGGCCGAAGCCATCGCCCTTGGTCGAAGAACGCTGCGCATCATCCAGTTCAATGTCGCCTTCGCCCTCATCGTGAAAGCCATCTTTCTCATCCTCGCCTTCACCGGCCACACCAGCCTGTGGCTCGCCATCCTCGCCGACACCGGTGCGACACTGCTCGTCATCCTTAACGCCCTGCGACTGCTCGGCACATCCCCTTTCCTGAAACCAGAGATCGGCTCCAAGCCCTGAATCTGGCTCCAGTGGAAAACCAAGAACCCACAACCCAACCCAAGCCAACGAACCCATGAAAACACTGCTCCACCTCATCACCCTCATCGCCATCGCCACCACCTCAGCCATCGCTGCAGACGCCAAAGTCAAAGCCGGTCCCCGCAAAGGCCTCCTCCTCGAACTCGGCGGCAAAAGTGCCGAGTTCTTCGTCGAAAAAGACCGCAGCATCAGCATCGCCGTCTATGACGCCGCGCTGAAAGCCCAGCCTGCCACAACGGAGGTCATCACTGCCACCGCAGAAGCCCCAGGGGGCAAGACCAAGCTGGAGTTTGAAAAGAAGGGCAACCTGCTCGTCTCCAAGGCTCCGCTGCCCGCCGGAGAAGGCTACACCGTCGTCGTGCAGGTGAAAGCGAACGCCGAAACCAAGCCCAAAAACTTCCGCATCCCTCTTGTGCTACACACCTGCAAAGGCTGCTCCAATCCCGAGTATGCCTGCATCTGTGATGAGTAGCGAGACCAGCAAACAACGCTCTTATCCCCCTGTCGGCGACAGTTGAGTTCCGAATAGTAGTTGAACAATCGCTGGCTCCATCCAGACTCGTCAGTCATGTCATCCCGCACCGCCAACTGCACCATTGCCGCGCTCGCCCTTTTGGCGATGCTCATGGTGCAGTTGTCGGGTGGCATCTTCCACTACTACTGCGATTGCACGGGCAAGGCAGTCGTCACGATGGACGAGCATTGCCATGGCGAGCATGGTGAGTTGGGGCCGATTGATCATGCGCCTGTCGGGCATCAGCATCATGATGACGACCACGAAGATGTGCCTGCGGATTCAGGCAGCCATCATCACCATGAGCTGGTGCAGACGCCGACCGATACAGTGCCGCCAGATGTCGTGATGGCTCCTGCGCTCAGCCTCACGCCGGTTCTTTGGATCGAAATCTTTGAGATGACCTTGGCTTCCATGAAGGAGCCACCGTTGGTCATTCTCCCTCCGCCAGATGATGGCGGCCCGCCGCAGCTACCGCTGCTGGTGGTGCGGTCGGTGGTTTTCCTGATTTGAGGGGACTTGGCTGACGGGAACACCCGTCGAGCCGTTGCGTGATGTTCCGTGGGCCTTCGTGCCTGGAACACACGCCTGTCACTGCGGCGGCAGTTATCCGCCGAATCCATGCACGCTCATCGTGCTCGGATCACCCCTGCAATCCACCCACCCTCTTTCATCATGCACACTCGTGTCTTTTCATTGCTTCTGCTTCTCGCATCCCATGCCCATGCTGCCAGTCCTGGCGGCTCCTTATCACTGTCAGACGCGCTAGCGCTGTCTCTCCGGCAAAACCCCGAACTCAAATCCTATGACTATGACATCCGCGCTGCTGAGGCGCGGACGCTCCAGGCGGGATTGAAACCCAACCCGGTGCTCAATTACAGCGCCCAAAACCTGCCGGGCAGCGGCCCCTACCGTGGCGGTGACATCATGGAAAACACGCTGGAGCTGGGACAGCTCGTGGAACTGGGCGGCAAGCGTCAGGCGCGTGTCAATGAAGCGAACGCTGGCCGCAGCGTGGCGGAGTGGGCGTATCAAGTGCGCCGTGTCGAGGTGCTCAAGAATACCACGCAGGCTTTCGTGGCCGTGCTCGCCGCCCAACGCCAAGTGCAGCTGGCGGAGGAAACCGCCGCGCTGGCGGAGAAGGTCACGCCGATGACGCAAAAGCGTGTCGAGGCTGGCAAGGCCAACGCTGTCGAGGTCATGCGCAGCAAGGTCGCCGTGGCATCAGCGAAGATCGAACTGGAGCAGGCGAAGCGCACGCTTGCCACGGCCAGAATCAATCTCGCCGTTCAGTGGGGAGCGCAGACAGCGGACTTTGATTCCGTGAAAGGTGATCTGGAAGGCATCAAAGCCCTCCCGAAGTTCTCCACGCTCGTGCAGCGCATCCAGAGCAATCCAGAGATCGCCCGCTGGTCGGCTGAGCGCGACAGACGTTACGCGGCACTGGCAAAGCAAAAGTCGCTGGCAAAGCCGGACATCACTGTCTCCGCAGGCCCGCGCATGTTGGGCAAGGCGGACGACATCTCCTTCGTCGTCG
>JBJONJ010000564.1:0-3126 GCA_046051905.1 Verrucomicrobiota bacterium | reverse complement strand
AACCTCAACGCCGACCTCGTGCAGTCCCGCGACCAGCGCGGCCTCATCACCGCCATCGGGGCCAAGTATGACCTCAGCAAGCACATCGTCCTCGAAACCTGGGCCAACTTTCCAGATCGCGATCGCGTGAGCCTCATCGCGAAGATCAACTTCGTCTTCACCTTCTAAACCATCACTCCACAACTCCATCACTCCAACCACCGCATGAAATCCATCCTCACCCTCATCCTCCTCGCCACCGCCGCGCAGGCCGAAATCGGCCTCATCTCGCCTGCGGAAGCCAAAGCACTCATTGAAAACGCCGACGCTTCAAAACGTCCCATCGTGCTCGACACGCGTGGCGGCTACAAAGACTACTTCCGCGGCCATTTGCCCACCGCGCATCACATCAACTTCGACACGCTGCGCGGCACGAACGACGCCGTGCCCGTGCAATACCTGCCGGATGACCTTACGAAGGCGCTGCTTGTTCGTGCGGGTGCCGACAAGGACCGCCTGCACCTCGTTTATGCCACCGGAGCCGCTTTGCCGAATGATGAAATCCTCAGCACCAGCATGGTCGTGTATGTGCTGGAGAAATTCGGCGTGCAAAACATCCGCGTCGTCGATGGCGGCCTCGCAGGCTGGGTGAAGGCTGGCTTTGAGCCTGCGAAGGACTACTTCGGCAATCCCGCAGGCAAACTGCCGGAGAAAGGCGATGCGAGCATCGGCCTCGATGTGAAAACCGTGCAGGCGCACGTCGGCAAGCCCGGCAACCTGCTCGTCGATGCCCGCCCGCTCAATGAATACCAAGGCGATGACGATGTGTGGCTGCGCAAAGGCCACATCCCCGGCGCGATCAGCTTTCACTGGGCCCGCCTCATGCAGAGCGACAACACCCACCAGTTCAAAACCCTCAACGCCATGAAGTCCGAGCTGGAAGCCGCTGGCATCACGCCCGACAAAAACATCATCTGCTACTGCGGCACCTCCCGCGAAGGCAGCCTCATCTACTTCACGCTCAAACACGTCCTCAAATACCCGAACGTCCGCCTCTACGAAGGCTCGTGGAAGGAATACGTCTGGCTCGATGGCAAGTCCCTGCCCGCCGAGACCGGCGGCAAGGCGGCAGGGAAGTAATCACGACACATTCACGATCTCCCCGGTATGACGGGCGTCATAGCCGGGGAGTTCGTCGATCAGCTTGCGATGCGAGCGGCTGCGCAGCAGGCGGATGAGGGCTTGCAGGCGTGGGTCGTGCTCCATCGAGGCGGCGAAGCAGAGATCGAGGGATTCGGTGCGCACGGGCAGGAAGCGCAGCCCCGCATCCTCGGCGCAGAGCTGCACACACACACCTGCCTCCGCCCAGCCGCCGCGCACGGCCTCGACGACGGCCTGATGGCTGAGCATGACGCGTTTGCCATGCAGCGGACGATGCACCAGCTCGTCGAGGCATTCGCGAGCAGCGGAGCCAGGCTCCCGCATGGCCCATTGGCGCACGTTTTCGACGCAGGATTTCACGGAGCGGGTGTGATTCTCCGCTGGCAAGGCCACGCCCTCCTGCCACTCGGCACAGCGCAGCAGGCGGAAACCGCTGCCGAGGCGCTCACGGGCGGTTTCGCCATTGCGAGCTGGATGATCCGCTGTCGAGCGATGCAGCGCGGCGACATGCACGACACCTTGCTTGAGCAAATCGAGCGCCACACCGCCGCCTCGCGAAAAGGCGAGCAGTCGAAACTCGGACGCGGCAGCATATTCGGCGGCCAGCAAACCGGCCGCGGGATCGCAACCAGCCAAAACAAGCGTCTGCGCCGGTTCCCACGGGCCGCGATCATGCAGCACTCCCTCGCGGAATATGCCGTCATGCGCCCACGAGCTGCCGGGAAGCGTCTCCACGGGATAGAGCACCTGCTTTCCATCCACCTCGGCCTCCCAGTATCGGCACACGGCGCTGCGAGGCTCCCAGGCCCACATCGGCGTTTTCGTGCCTTTGATGCTGCCCTGGCCAAAAAGCTCCTCCACGCTGCATCCGAGCGCACGGGCCACCACGAGCGCGGCCGTGACCGAGGGCGTCAAACGGCCTGCCTCGATGGCGCTGATGGAACTGCGCGGAATGCCCGCCTTCACCGCGAGCTCGTCCTGCGACCATCCGAGCGCCTTGCGGCGCTGGGCGACGGGATGCGGCTCGTTTTTCGCGGATGGCATGATGTTGGCATGAGTCGCCGCGATGCTGCCAAAGTCAATCCGGGCGGATAGACGGCAGCGAAAGCCCCGTTTGGCATGATCCTGTCACTTAATGCCAGTTTCATATCTTATGCGCCTCCTGTTGTTGCTTTCCCTGCCCTTCCTCTCTCTCGCCGCCGCCGATCCGCAGCCTTTTGAGCTGGGTGAGGTCGTCATCACCGCTGATACGATCAGCGGAGCCCAGGCGATGAACTCTCGCGTCACCGCCTCGGACATCCGCAAATTCGAGCGAACGGATCTTTCGGAGGCGCTGCGGCTGAGTCCGGGCGTGTTTGGCAGCAACAACGGCCCGCGCAACGAATCCGGCGTGTATGTGCGCGGCTTTGACCTGCGCCAGACGCCGGTCTTCATCGACGGCATCCCGGTTTATGTGCCCTACGATGGTTATGTGGACCTGCGCCGGTTCTCGTCCGCCGATGTGGCGGAGATCAGCGTCTCGAAAGGCTTCAGCTCCGCCACCTTTGGCCCGAACACGCTCGGTGGGGCGATCAACATCGTCACCCGCAAGCCGGAGAAGCCTTTTGAGGGCGATCTGCTCGGCGGCTGGATGCAGGAGGGTGGCTACATCGGCGCGGCGAATGTCGGCTTTCGCAGCGAGCACTGGTATCTCCAGCTCGGCGGCTCCTTCACGGATGTGGACAGCTACCGCATGTCGAAGGACTTTGTGCCGACCGCGACGGAGAACGGCGGCACGCGAGACAATGCCTACCGCGAGGACTGGCGGGTGAGCGCCAAGCTTGGCTACATGCCGAACAAGACGGACGAATATGCGCTCGGCTACATCTGGCAGCGGGGTGAAAAGGGCAATCCCGTCTATGCCGGCAATCTGCCCGCCGCGCAGCAGCCACGCCGCTTCTGGCAATGGCCGCAGTGGGACAAGCAGACGATCTACTTCATCGGTCA
>JBJONJ010000563.1:0-8137 GCA_046051905.1 Verrucomicrobiota bacterium | reverse complement strand
CACACGAAGGGCACCCATTGCTCGACGACGGCGCGGTGGCCCTCGAAGGCTTTCCATGCCTCGTCGAGGTTGGTGTCCGCGTTCACCTTGCACTGGCCTTTGCCATCGTAGCCAAAAGCGGCCGTTTTGATCACACAGGGCCTGCCCAGTTCGCCCACGGCGGCTTCGAGACTCTTCAAATCATCCACCACGCGGAATTCGGCGCAGGCGATGCCTTTCTCCCGCAGAAAGAGCTTCTCACGCTCGCGATGCTGCGTGGTGAAAATGGCCTTCGACGAAGGGCGCAGCGGTTTCACGGCCTCGACGGCCTCCAGCAGGACGGCGGGCAGATTTTCAAACTCCGCCGTCACCACGTCCACCTGACTCAAAAAGCGCTTCAGAGCCTCCGCGTCATCGTAAGGAGCGTTGATTTCGTCATCGGCATACTGGCCGGCCGGGCAGCCTTTGGGTTCATCCGTGAAAATGACCACGCGATAGCCCGCGCGACGTGCCTCAAGCGCAAACATGCGGCCGAGCTGGCCGCCGCCGAGCATGCCGATGGTGGAGGGAGGGTGAAATGCCATGGGAGCCCTCCGCGCTACCCGGACGCCGGGTCTTTTCAAACTGAAAACCGGGTTGTTTCGGCCTTCGCGCTCTCTTTCACTGGCCCGCCGTCCTTGGGTGGTTCCCTTCTCATGCTCCATTTCCTCCTTCGCCGTGTCTTCAGCAGCATCCTCGTGATGTTCTGCGTGGTGAGCCTTTCCTTTGTGCTCATCCGCTCGATCAAGGGCGGGCCGTTTGAGCGGGAAAAGACCCCTGCACATATCGTCGCCGCCATGGAGGCGAAGTATCAACTGAACGGCTCCCTATGGCAGCAATACACCGCCTATCTGAACCGCCTAGCCCACTTCGACCTGGGTCCCTCCGCCAAATACCGTGACTGGCAGGTGTCCGAAATCCTCGCACAGAAGCTGCCCAACTCGATTGCCATCGGCAGCATCGCCTTCGTGCTCGGCAGCACGCTCGGTGTGCTCCTCGGCAGCTTCGCGGCCATGCAGAAGGACCGCGCCACGGACCGCGTGGCGATGCTTTTGGCCTTGCTGGCCATCTCCCTTCCCAGCTTCGTCACCGGGCCGGCCATGATCGCCGTGTTTGCCCTTTGGCTGGGCTGGTTGCCGGTCGGCGGCTGGGGCACGGCACAGCAGATGATCCTGCCATCGCTCTGCCTTGCCGCTCCTTACATCGCCTACATCGCCCGTTTGATGAGGAATTCGCTGCTCGACGTGCTCAAGAGCGACTTCATGCGAACGGCGCGGGCCAAAGGCCTGGGCGAAACGGCAGCCGTGACGCGGCACGCTGTCAAAATCGCCATTCTTCCCGTCATCACCTTCCTCGGCCCGCTCGCCGCGCACCTGCTCACGGGATCCATGATCATCGAGAGCGTCTTCAACATCTCCGGTGCGGGCAGTGTCTTTGTGAACTCGATCCAGAACCGGGATGTCTTCCTCCTCGGCGGCGCGGTGATTGTGCTCTGCGCCTTGCTGGTCCTCTTCAACCTCGTCGTGGATGTTCTCTACACCGTCCTCGACAAGCGTATCCGGCTGCACGGGTAGGGAGATCAGCAGGCAAGCCCCTGCTGCCTCAGCGCCAGAAGCACCTGCTGAACGGCTTCGTCGAGGGTGATGGAGGAATTGTCGATGATCGTTGCTCCTTCGGGAATGACGAGCGGGCTCGATTTGCGGGCTTTGTCGATGCGGTCACGTTCGGCGAGGTTGTCGGCTTGACCTTGGGCTCGGCGGCGGGCGGAGCGGACCTCTTCGGAGGCGTCGATGTAGATTTTGTAGGGGCTGTCCGGGAAGACGACGCTGCCGATGTCACGTCCTTCCATCACCAGCGACCCGAGGCGGATCAGGGCTCGCTGATCGGCGACGAGGCGGGTGCGCACTTCGGGCACACGGGCGACGAGGGAGACGGCGGCGTTGACGGCATCGCTGTTGAGCTGGTCGGCGCTCAAATCATGGCCATCGAGGCGGACGTGGGTTTGTCCATCACTGACGGGGCATTCAAACACGATGGAAGGAAGCACGGCGACGACGGCGCTGGCGTCGTTGGAGTCGATGCCACGGTTCAGCACGGCCCAGGTGAAGGCGCGATACATGTTTCCGGTGCCCACGAAGGTGTAGCCAAGCTTCTTCGCGACGAGCTTCGCGATGCTGCTTTTGCCGGAAGCGGCGGGACCGTCGATGGTGATGACTGCGGGCATCTTTGAGATCTCAAATTTCAGATTTCAAATCCAGCTAATGCGGCGGGATGCGGGTAATCGTCGGAATGGGGCGGGCAGCCGTGTCACCGTGAAGGAAGAGATCGAGGTGATGCTCAAAGCCGGGGTAGCTTGTGGCGATGCACTCGGTGCCTTCGATGGTCGTGGTGCCCTCGGCGAACATGCCGGCGATGGCGAAGGCCATGGCGATGCGGTGATCGCCAAAGCAGGGCAGCGTGGCACCCTGCAATTTGGCGCCGCCTTCGATCTCCATGCCGTCCGGACGCTCGGTGACCTTCACCCCCATGAGGCGGAGGTTGTGGGCGACGGCGGCGATGCGGTCGGTTTCCTTCACGCGGAGTTCCTCGGCATCGCGGATGAGCGTGTTGCCACGGGCAAGGGCTCCGGCGACGGCGAGGATGGGCAGTTCGTCGATGACATTCGGGATCTCGGCACCGCCGATGACGGTGGCATTCAGCTCGCCGCCTTTGACGACGATGTTGCCACGCGGCTCGCCATCGGACTGGATCTCCGAGTGCGTGACCTGGGCACCCATGCGCAGAAGCACGTTGAGGATGCCGGTGCGGGTGGGATTGAGGCCGACGTTCTTGATGATGATCTGCGAGCCGGGCGAGGCGGCCACGGCGACCATCCAGAAGGCGGCGCTGGAGATGTCCCCAGGCACGACGATGTCACGGGCCTGCGGCTCCTGCGGTCCATAGACGCTGACGGCATCGTCCTCACGCAGCCATTTGATGCCGAAGTGGCTGAAAAGGCGCTCAGTGTGATTTCGCGTGGCCACCGGCTCGACGACGGTGGTTTTTCCCGGCGCAAACATGCCCGCGAGCAGCACAGCACTCTTCACCTGGGCGCTGGCGACGGGCAGCTTGTAATAAATCGGCTTCAGATTGCCGCCGGTGACCTTCAGCGGGGCGCAGATCTTCTCGCCCTGGCCTTCGACACAAGCACCCATCTCGCCGAGCGGATCGGCGACGCGTTTCATGGGCCGCTTCGAGAGCGAAGGATCGCCAAACAGCTCGGTGGTGAAGTTTTGACCGGCGAGGATGCCGCAAAGAAGGCGCGTCGTGGTGCCGGAGTTGCCGCAATCAATCGGATGCGCGGGGGCTTGAAGCTTCGCGCCCTTGCCAGTGATGGCGAGTTTCACGAGGCCAACGCCTTCAACCTCTTCGAGCGGCTGCACCTCGGCTCCGAGAGCCTGCATGGCCTTCACGGTGCAGAGGCAGTCTTCGCTGGGAAGGAAGCCATCAATGATCGTGGTGCCTTTGGCGAGGCCGGCGAACATCGCGGAGCGATGGGAGATGCTTTTGTCGCCGGGGACGGTGATCTCGGCGGGGATGCTCTTGAGTTTGCGGGATTTCAGGGTGGCCATGCGAAAGGGAACCGCCGGGGTAGAAAACGGGCGGCCCGGTTCATGGCGCAGGGGGGGAGGCGGTTCAAGTTTCAGGTTTCAAGTTTCAAGCCGTCCATGGCACGATCTCTTGAAACCTGAAACTTGGAACATTCCCCTTCCCTCACCTCATCACCGGCGGCTGTCCTGTGCATTCGAGGACGCTGTGCCAGAGCTCCTGAGTGGGATCGACCTTGCGGCGGCCATGGATGACAAGCTCAAGCGGCAGATGGATGAAGGAGCCATGCCAGCGGCCCACGAGCATCCCGGTCTTCCCCGCCATGGCGGCATGCACGGCGGACTGGGCGAGGCGGGAGCAATAAACATTGTCCTGCGCATTCGCGGGCACGCTGCGCACGATGTAGCTGGGGTCGATGTATTTGACGTTCACCTCGTTCTTGCGGGCTTTGAAGAAGGCACCGATGCGATCCTTTAAGAAGGTGCCGATATCGCCGTAGCGCTGGTTGCCGGAGGCATCGGTGGCAGCCGTGGCCGCCATGAGATGCTGTCCAGCACCCTCGGCCACGACGATGACGGCGCTGCCGCGTTTCATCAGCCGGTGGCGGAGGGATTCCAGCAGGCCGCCCTCCCCTTCGAGCTCGAAGGGCACTTCCGGGATGAGCACGAAATCCACATTGCTGCCCGCCAGCGCCGCGTAGCAGGCGATGAAGCCGGAATCGCGGCCCATGAGCTTCACCAGACCCACGCCGTTCACCGCACCGGTGGCCTCGACGTAGGCGCATTTCACCGCCTGCACGGCGGCATCGAAGGCCGTCTCGAAGCCGAAGCTCTTGTCGAGGTAGCGGATGTCGTTGTCGATGGTCTTCGGAATGCCCACGACGGCCTTTTTCAGCCCGCGAGCCTCGATTTCCTTCACCAGCGCCGCCGCGCCGCGCAGCGTGCCATCGCCACCAATGACGAAGAGGATGTCGATGCTCATCTCTTCGAGGGTATCGACCATTTCGCCGATGTCCTGCATGCCTCGGGAGCTGCCTAGCATCGTGCCGCCGAAGTGGTGCGCCTGCTCCACGGAATGCGGGCGCAGCAACAACGGCGTGTGACCATAGCGCTGCACGAGCCCTTCGTAACCGTAACGAAAGCCGTAGGTGCGGGTGACACCGTATTGCAGGTGCAGGCGGTTCACGAGACCGCGGATGATGTCGTTCAGGCCAGGGCACAAGCCGCCGCAGGTCACGATGCCGACGGTGGTCCTCGCCGGATCAAAGTAGATCATCTCCCGCGGCCCGGCCTCCTCGTAGCTGGGCACCGAGCAGTCCCGCCCGTCCTCCAGCAGGTGGCTGTGGTAGAGGATGCGGTCCACTTCATCCGTTTTAAAGGGTGCCTCCACCCCGCCGATGCGATGGAGCGGCGAGGGAAAGCGGCAGGGGCCGAGCGAGGGAATGCTCGTATCAGGTGGGGCGGGGGTCATGGCTGGTTGTGCCTCCCTTTGAGCAGGACCAGTGCCAGTCTGCGCGGGCGAGGCTTTTGCTGCGCGACTCCGCCCTGCCGCGGCGTATCCTCAAGTCCATGGACCGGCTCAAAATCTCACCCAAGTTCCGCATCTGGGACCTGCACTGCCATCTCTCCGGCGTGCCGGGCCTCACGCCGGAGGAGCGGCTGGGACAGCTTTTGCGCTACGCCGACCGCGTGGGCATCGAGCGGCTTTGCGTGTACATGGGCATGAAGTGGTCGCAGGACCCGAAGCCGGAGGATTTTCGAAAACAGAACGACGAGGTGCTCCGTGCCATCGCGAAGCATCCCGACCGTGCCTTTGGCTTCGTCACCCTCAATCCGAAGCACATCCCCGAGTCCCTCGCCGAACTGGAGCGCTGCGTGGCCGATGGCCCGATGGTCGGGGTGAAGCTCTGGGTCGCCAAACGCTGCGACGGGCCGGAAATCGACCCGCTTATCGCCCGTGCCGCCGAGCTGAAGGCCGTCATCTTCCAGCACACCTGGTTCAAAACGACAGAAAACTACCCCGGCGAATCCACCCCGGACGATCTGGTGAAGCTGGCGCGGCGTTTTCCCGATGTGCCCATCATCTGCGGCCACACCGGTGGCACCTGGGAGCTCGGCATCCGCGCCATCCGCGGTCAAAAAAACCTCTTCGCCGATCTCGCCGGCTCCGATCCCACCGCGGGCATCACCGAGATGGCCGTGCGAGAGCTGGGCGCGGAGCGGGTCATCTACGGCAGCGACTGCGGTGGTCGCAGTTTCGCCAGCCAACTGGCCAAGGTGCATGGAGCCGCCATCAACGATGCACAGAAGCAGCAGATCTTCCACGGCACCCTGCGCAGCCTCATGAACCCCATCCTCAAAGCGAAAGGCATCCAGGCATGAATCGCCGGCTCTTCCTCCAAAGCACCGCCGCAGCCGCCGCCACCCCGCTGCTTGCCCTCGAGCAGGCCGCGGAGCGCATCGACATGAACTTCGCCACCGGTCCCTGGCCTTTCCGCGACCTGCCGAAGCTCGACGCGGCCTCGTTAAAGCAGCGCGGCATCACCCATGCCGTCACCGGCTCGCTCGAGGCGCTGCTCACGCGGGACATCACCGCGGTGAATGCCCGTCTCGCGTCGGCATGCAAAGCCAGCGGAGGCGTGATGCTTCCCGCAGGCACCCTGCACCCGCGGCTGCCCGCGTGGCGGGATGATCTCCGCCGCTGCCGCGAGGAGCATGGGATGAAGGTCATCCGCCTGCATCCGAACTACCACGGCTACACGCTCGATGAGCCAATCTTTGCCGAAATGCTCGATGCGATCATCGAAGCCGGTCTCGCCATTCAAATCGTGGCTCAAATGGAGGACACCCGCACGCAGCATCCGCTCGTGCAGGCCGCGCCGGTGGACCTGAAACCGCTGCCCGATCTGCTCGCGGCCCGCCCGAAGGCCCGCGTGATGGTTTTGAACTCCAACGCCGCCATGATCACCACCGCGCTGCGTGGCTGCGATTCGCTCTGGCTCGACTGCGCCATGATCGAAGGCGTCGGCGGGCTCGAAAACATGCTGAAGGCCTGGCCGCTCGAAAAGCTATGCCTCGGCACGCACGCCCCGTTTTTCTATCCCGAATCCTCGCTGCTCAAACTGGTCGAATCGGAGCTCACCGAGGTCCAGATGAGCTTGATGAACACGACGAATGCCAAAACGTTCCTTCGCTCAAGATGCCATGAATCCGGCAAATAAATGGCGCATTTCCAAGTGGCGTTCCGTGAACGTGCCAACATGAAGGAAGTAGGCTCCCATCTTAGCAAACAACAACAAGTAGAGGCTAGCCAGCGGGCGATGCTTCAGCCCAAGAAAGAACGGTATGGAGTTGACATCGACGAGGCCATCGAGGGGGCCTGAACGCAGGGTGCGGCCTTGCCAGCGACACCAGAGTGGCCTTGGGGTCGGTCGTTGCCGCGCGCGACGAAAGCGGCCAAGGACGGACGCCGCCCGCAAAAACCAATCATCGGCGGACTACGGCCCAGCCAAAAGCACCCTGAACCTGAGCGAGCCACAGGCACCAAGCCCATTGGCGACAATTCGCAAAGGAGTAACGCCGAACCAGCGCCGGCTCAGGGCTTGGGCTTCGGAGCGTCGCCAAAAAACCGCGCCGACGAAGAGGGCGGTGCTACCAAGGAAGCACGGGCCAGAGGAGGGACGTCCAACCCGGATGCATGGCAGAGACAAGCAGCGGATTCGACCCGGCAGGCGGGTGCACGAGGCGCAGACCGAGCATCAGCGTAATGCTGAAGCCCACGCTGAGCCCGAGCGCCCCCGCTTGCTCGCCAAACAGCTGCAGACAAGCCAGACCGACCGCCGAGCAGAGCACGTGGGCACCGATGACGCGGAGCGGCTTGCAAAATTCCGACTCGGGAAAGCCAAAGACGAGCACCGCGGAGGAGCCAAACGAACCGATGAGCAGCGGCAGCGTGGTGGACCGTGTCCCGACGAGCAAGCCAATCACGAGCATACCGCCCACACCGGCGGCGAGGGCTTGTTTCCAATCTTTGGAACGGTTCGCGGAGTGGGTGGACATGCGAAAGACAAGTGCGAGAGGTTTTCTCCGCATTAGGACACGGTGGAGGCAGAGTACAGTGATACGGCCGATACTGCATCGCACCTAGCGTGCTACGTCGTCAATGATCCATCGCACATCAGGCGGGGATACTTCAGCTAGGTGTGACGAGGTTTGGGCAGCAGACATTTGATTATCCATGCCTTCGCTTGCCTGTCAAAACGAGGTGCCGCCGACCACACCTTCGAACACGCACCCGTTGTTGCGTAACAAGAACCGGCATGACAACGCATGACGCAACCATCTGCACCTAAGGTATCGTGCCTTCAAAAAATCTGGCATTTTCTTGCGCCTCGGCAGCTTGGTCATAGCGGCTTTTGGATCTGTGTTGCGCCCGCGTTTGGGGCCGATAGCTTCTTGTGCTGCCTGCCCCGCAACAGGCGATGAATCACCAACAGAGACCTTCATAACGGCAGGCCAGGGACTTCAGTGGC
>JBJONJ010000562.1:0-4533 GCA_046051905.1 Verrucomicrobiota bacterium | reverse complement strand
AAATCGTCCCGTATCAAGACCTTGTCGAACTAGGCTCCTACGCGAAGTGCCGCGAGAAAGGCAAACTGCGCATCGAGGGCAAAGAATACGTCATGAAGGATGGCGATGTCGTCGAGTGGCGCTTTAACGTTTAGAGGCTGGGGGCCTGCGTTCCAGGCTTCACGGCAGAGGAATCTCCAACTGTTTGCACACAGACCGCAACGTGCCCTCCTTCACTTCTCGATGTCGAGGGATGGGAGCTGCCTTCTCGTTGAGAGGATTCACCCAAATTGAATGCCTGCCGCCTTCCCTTCCAAGCGTGCAGGCGTTCTGACGGAGATGACGCTGGGGATCGGCGAGCTTCACGCAGCAGCAAGTTCGAGAGGCTCGCGAATGGCCTTAGCGTGCTGAGTTCGTGCCTGGTCGCGATGCCAGGCCACGACCTCGTGAAAGGCATCCGCCAAGTTCTCTCGAGCTTCCTCCAGTGTCTCTCCCTCGGAAAATACGCCTGGAAATTCTTCGATGAAGCATGTGAAGCCGCCTTCTGGGGCCGTCTCAAAGACTGCGGTGAGTTTCATGGCGTCAGGATAAGTTTCTGTGCACCACCTTTCAACCGCCCTTTTCACCTCACCATGCTCGCCGTCTGCGCCAGCACGTCGGCGAAGGGGATGCGCTCCAGCAGGCCAAAGCTCGGGTGCCGCGTCAGGCGTTCGCGGCTGGTGGCGGGGCTGGTGAGGCCGCAGAGGAACCGGGCGAGCTGACGGGAAGTGCGCAGCGATGGATGCTTTTCACGCAGCAGTTCCTGAATCGCGGCGACATGCTCGGTGGTGATCGGCGGCGTGGCGGATTGCGGGATTTCGCGTGGTGAATCCATCGCGAGGCCTTTTTCGCGTTCTTTGCAGCTCGTGCAGGTGCCGCAATCGGATTCCATGGTCTCGCCAAAGTAGTTCAAGAGCCATTTCGTGAGGCAGCTGCGGTGCTCGGCGAGTTCGATGACCTGGCGCAAACGCTCGACATCGCGTCGCTCGCGGTCGGCGAAGAGCTGCTGCATCTTTTTCGTGATCTCCTTGGGATCGCGGCGGTGGGCGTCTTCACTGAGGCGATACTTCTGGCGGCTGCCGCTGGGCTTGAGTTCAATGTCGCCAGATTCTTGAAGCCAGGTGAGGGCCTTGAGGATGCGCTCGCGAGGTTCTTCGAGAGCGGTGGCGGCATCATCGGGATTGAGCGTGATCCATTTCGTGCCGCGTTTGCCCGCGGAGAAGAGACGGCGCAGGAAGGCCTGACGATCCGGCTTGTGACCGGAGAGAACGCGTGGCTCAGGCTGGAGAAAGCGGAACTGGTAGCTGGCGTAAAACGTGCCGAGCGGACGGAGGATGCCGTCGAGTTCGAGATTCGTGATGACGGTCTCGATGACGAGCGGGCGGATGTCCGTGGCGTGCGAAAGATCGTACATCGAGACATCGAACTCACTGCCGCCGAGCATGAGATGATCGAGGAGCTGGCGGATGGCCTGCGGGGTGGGCGTGTCGCCAAAGGTGAAGTTTTCAAGCACGATGCAGTCATCGGCGCAGGCGAGCATCTCGCAGACGGAGGTCTTTCCATCACGACCGGCGCGTCCGGTCTCCTGCGAGTAGTTTTCGAGCGTCTTGGGCAGGTTGTAGTGATAGACGGCGCGGATGTTCGCTTTGTCGATGCCCATGCCGAAGGCGATCGTGGCCACGATGACATCCGTCTGCCCGCTCATGAAGGCATCTTGCGCCGCGTGGCGGTGCTCATCGGGCAAACCGGCGTGGTAGGCGAGGGCATTCACGCCGCTCTTCTGAAGATGCGTGGCGACGTGCTCGGCGGTGTTTTGCAGCGTGACATACACGATGCTGGGCACCTTGCGCTTCAGCAGAACCTTGGTGAGGTAGGGCAGCCGTTGCTGCGCGGTGCATGGCGTGACGCGGAAGTGCAGATTCGGCCGGTGGAAGCTCGTCTGGACGTGGTCGCTTTGATTGATGGAGAAAGCCGCACGGATGTCCACCGCCACGGAGGGCGTGGCGGTGGCGGTCAGGGCCAAAACGGGCCGGATGCCGAGTTCCCGGGCCACATGGGCGAGGCGAAGGTATTCCGGGCGGAAGTTGTGCCCCCACTCGGAGATGCAGTGCGCCTCATCGACGGCCATCATCGAGATTTTGAGCTGCTTGAGCCGCTCGACGAAGTTTTCATTCATGAGCCGCTCCGGGGCGATGTAGAGCAGCTTCAGCGTGCCGTTCCGCATGTCATCAAAGACCTGCATGGCCTCCGCGGCGCTGAGCGAGGAATCCAGCCGGGCGGCGGCGATTCCACGGGCCTTCAGCGCCTGGACCTGATCCTTCATCAGGGCGATGAGCGGCGAGATGACGAGCGTGACGCCCTCCATGAGCAGCGCCGGAAGCTGGTAGCAAAGGGATTTGCCCGCGCTGGTGGGAAAAAGCGCCAACGCACTGCGCTCGGCGAGCAGCGCCTGCATCACCTGCTCCTGGCCAGGACGGAAAGCCACGTGGCCAAAGTGATGTTTCAAGGCGGCATGGAGGTCGTGAGGCATTCAGGCAGCCAGTGTGGCAGCCACCGGGCCAGCCCGCAAGATTCGATGACAAAGACAAACGCCACACGTGACAGACCGCCGATGGAAGGGTAGGATTTTTTCGATTTTCACGCCGTGCCCCCCCCCGCTCTCATCTTCCGCATCCGCTGGTCGGCTCTTGCGGTGCTTTGCCTTCTTGCCGGGGCAGGCTGCGTGCCGACAAGCGACTATGAGGCGCTGCAAAAAGAGAACCAGGAGCTGCAAAAGACCGTGGACCGCATCAATGTCCAGACGCGGCAGCTCCAGACTCAGCTGCTGATGTCGCTGCAGCAGCAGGGGCAAATGGTGGAAATACAGGCACGGCTGGATCAGGCCAAGAAAGAACTCGCGGAGAAAGAGCAGGAGATGCGCCAGCTCCAGGAGCGATGGGAAAAGTTCAAACGCGACCGCCGCAAGGCGCTCGTCGGCAGGCAGTTTGGCGAAATGGCCCTAGAGGACGACCGCGTGCTGAAGAATGCCGAGATCACCGGCATCGTGGACGACCAACTGGCCATCCGGCATGAGAATGGCTTCACCAAAGTAGCGCTGGCACAAGCGGGGGACGAGGTCCGCTGGCTGGCTTGTTTTGACGAGCAGGAAGCCGCTGACAACCTTCGACTCGCCCGCCTCAGCAAGGCGAAATCGATCGGTTCGCAATTAGACGCCTCTCGCAAACTGCCAGCAGGACTGAGCGGCAGTTCCTCCGGCAAGATCCTCAGTTCGGCTGAGGAGGCCCAAGCTCTCCGCCGCGCCATCGAGGCTCAGCGGGCTGCCTTGAATCAGGCCTACAACCGCCTCAGAGCGAAGCACCCGTACGCACTGCGCGGAGCTAGCTGGGACAATGCCCGTCCTGAGGAAAGCGGCCTCATCAATGTCTTCGCCGAACGCCGTGCCGTGATCGGTCTCGGAGAACTCGACAGCCTGGCCGCCTCGATCAAGGCGGGCCTGCGCAAGCTTCACGACCTCGAAACCGTCTCACCCTGACAGACCCAACCATGAAAACAGCCGTCATCGCCCTCGCCACGCTCGCCGTGGTCTCCACCACCGCCTCCGCCGTGGACTACGCCAGCCAGATCGCCCCCATCTTCCGGGCGAAGTGCTACGAGTGCCACCACACCACCAAGAAGGTGAAAGGCGATGTCGATCTCGCCGATGACAAGATGCCCGAGAGCATCGGCGCCGGAAAGCATATCGTGCCCAACGAGCCGAAGAAGAGCACCATGCTCATCTACTGCACGCTTCCCGATGACGATGAGGACGTGATGCCGCCGAAGGGAAAAAACCGCCTCAGCCCTGCTGAACTGAAGCTGCTGGAGACTTGGATCACCGAGGGTGCCAACCTGAAGGGTGGCGGAGCCGCTCCGACGGCTGCCGCACCTGCTGCCGGGGGTGCTCAAAAATGGACCAGCGCCGATGGCAAGGTCATCGACGCCACCTTGGTGCGCCTTGAAGGTGACAATGTCGTGCTCACCGTCACCGCCACCGGCACCACCCACGCTGTGCCGCTTGCCCGCCTCTCACCAGAGAGCCAGGCGCAGGCAAAGGCGGCCAAGTAATCCTCTTTACCATCCCTGATGAAGCCCCGCTGGATGCTTCTATCCCTCCTCCTCACGCCGGTCATGCTGGCGGCAGAGATGAGGTTTTGGACGAACACCAGCGGGCAGATCGTCGAGGCGGAAATGACCGGCGTGAACCCTGCCCGTCGTGCCGTGCAGGTACGTCTGAAAGATGGTTCCACCGCGGAGCTCCCCATCGAAAATCTCAGTCAGCCGGATAAAGACTACGCCAAGCACGAGTGGGCCGTCATGCAAACGGCGGGAGGCGGCGCGCCTGCTCCTGCGCAACCTCCCGTGACCGATCCGAAGCTGCCGCCACGTTTTCAAGCCCGCGCCACTGCGGATTCGCGACTGGCCAAAGTGCTCGAATGCGGCGGTCTGGCCGAGGTCGAAGCCGTCGTGGTCAAATCC
>JBJONJ010000561.1:0-2755 GCA_046051905.1 Verrucomicrobiota bacterium | reverse complement strand
CGGCTATCAGCGGGCCATTGATCTCTTCGTCGCCGAGGAGCAAAGCCACGCCGCCTTGCTCGCCCGCCTCATCGCCTACTTGAACCAGCCGCAGCTTCACAAGCAGTGGACGAACTCCATCCTCGCCGAGCGTTTGCAGGACTTCACGCCCGCCACACGCCGCCTGTGGTGCCTGCAATTTCGTCTCATCCATCGTTTCATGACCGCCGTCGTCTCCTGGGATCACCGCGATTGCTTGAAGGCCATCGAAGTCACTCCCGCCGCCTTTCGTTCTCGCTGCACGCAGAGCTTGGAACGCTTCATGGACCGTCTGGAGACGAAGATCACGAAAACACTTCCTCACCCAGCTCCGGATACAGCCGTTGCAGCAGCATCGTGAGGCTGTCGGTCATGAGGTGACGCGACTGGCGGTAGAGCATCTCGGGGGCAGTGTCTTTCTGGACGCCGTTTTTCCAAAGGAGGTCGATGGCGTCGGCATGGGCATCGAGAACGGCCTCGGCGGTGTCATTCCAGTGTTGCGGCTGGCTGCTTTCCTTCCAATCGCCACGACCGCGACCGTAGTGGCTGATGGCGAGGTAGGTAAGTAGTGCGAGCTTCACCTGCTCGCGGAAATGCTCGCGAGACCAGCGCAGGCGGTGGTCATTGCCACGAACAAGGTTGTAACTGCGGATCAAGGCATAGGCTCCCACTCCGGCCGTGAGGCCACCGATGAGAGCACCACCGCCAAAGGTGAGGCCGCCGAGCTTCAAATCGGCGATGAGCCCGCCCATCGCGCCACCGGCGAAGCTGCCGAGCACACCCCAGATGCTTTCGTTCACGCCCTGTGGCAGGTGGAAATGATCGCGAGCCACCTGACTGAGCTCTTTGCCTGCGGAGCCGCTCAAACCGTGCGCTTCGATGAGTTTGTTCGTTGTCTGCTCCACACGATCGGCGAGCTGCGAGGCGAGCTTTTGGCGTGCATCGTTGTATTCGCGGTTCAATTCCTCGCGCTGCCAGCCAATGCGCTCCAGCAGCGTCTCGGAGCGCACTTCAATGCCATCCATGAGCGCGGCGGTGAGCTGCTCGGACAAGAGCCGCGCCGAGCTGCGGAAGGTTTCGATGTTGCGCTGATGCCAGGCCTTCTTGATGTGCTGAAAGGTCGCGATGCGTGAACCCTCCATCAGCGGAGCGAGCACCTGCATGAGCCTGTCTTCCTGCACCCAGCAGCGGGCAAAGGCATCGAGCGCCAGCACCTCGCGCACAAAGCTGTATGGCGACAAATGTGCCCGCCAGGCCTCGATCTCGCCCGCCTCGACCTCAGGGGCCTGCGGCTGACCGGTTTGATTCAGCAGCACGACCACCGGCTTGCTCACCCACGAGAGGATTTCCATCTCGGAGGCGATGTAGGTGGCCGCATCAGGCGGTTCGGCCGCATTGACGAGGTAGAGGACCACATCGGCCTCCTCGCGCACATTTTTGAGCGCCTGCTGACTGCACCAGAGCGGTTTGTCCGTGATGCGATCCCACGTCTGGCTCAAAAACCACAGCACGGGGTTTCGCTCGCGTTTGAGACGTTTCAAAAGGCGGGCGCTGTCACCAAAGCCAGGTGTGTCCCACAGGCGCAGCAGGCTGCCGGAGTCGTTCAGCAGCGTGTAGGACTCGTTGAAGAGCGTCACATGCGGCGCGTCACGCACCTCACCGATGTCACTGCGCAGCAGCGTGCGGGCGAGCGTCGTCTTCCCGGCGTTCGTGTGCGAGATGAGGCTCAGCGTCACGATGTCCGTCTCACTGCGCACGTCCAGACCGGCGACGCTGGAGGGCGGCGGGCGGGAGGAAGTGGCTGGAGCGTTGAGGGACATGAAGCGGAGGGTATCGTTTATCGTCTATTGTCTATTCCCAAACGTCTCCGAAAGGCCGGGGAATAGACGATAAACAATAGACGATAGCATGGTGTGACGTGCATTCGGCATGGGTTGCTACTTTACGCTCTCTGGCAGCATTCGCACGCCGGTATCTTTGCGGAGAGCCACAATCACCTCCGCGCCGAGGCCTTCCATCATTTGGGACCAGAGACGCTCGCGGCCGGCGATTTTGTCTTCGGGCCAGCGGCCGCCGAGGCTGGTGCCATCGAGAAGGATCACAAATTCAGGTTCCGGTTGCTTCGTCAGCAGGCGCTGGCGGATGTCGTTCACGAGGCGGCGCTGCACCTCGGCCTCGGGAGTCGTTGCCATGTTGAAAAGCATCACCAGCAGAGGTCCGGTGGGCTGCCAGAGGGAGGCAAAATCATCTTCATCACCCGCCAGGATGCGGGTGTAGTCCGCCCGTGCCATGCCGCCGAAACGTTCGCGAATGCCGCGGTCCCACACCTCACGCTGCGAAGCCGTGGGGTCCATGCCATGCACGAGCACCTCCACACGCTCCTGGCCGCCTTCCACCGCATTCAGCAAGCGCCTCACATACGGTCCCCAGGAAAGAGCCCGCGCCCGTTTCGCCATGCCGCGATGAATCCGCGCCACACCGATGCCGGCGAGTGCTAGACGCGGCATAATCACCAGCACCAGCAGCGTGCCCGCATACAAATGAATCCACGGCAGTGCCGGGGCAGGGGACACCGGCTTCTCCGCGGTGCGCCGCATCTCCGGCACCTTGTCGAGTGGCACCGGCATGCCCACCGCCGATGACGCCGGCTTGAACAAGGTGCCAAAAAAGGTCTTCGCGCCTTCATCGGTCAGCAGCGTGCTTTCCCACACGGCTCGATACTCCTTCGACCAGCCGC
>JBJONJ010000560.1:0-2656 GCA_046051905.1 Verrucomicrobiota bacterium | reverse complement strand
TTTTTTTCGGACATGCACGGCATTGAAATCACAGGATTGCCGTCGGCACAAGGTCCGCCGCCTCTGATTTGGCCTTGCGCAGGCCGGGCTGGCCGGGCAGTCTCCGCGCCCTTCCCCATGTCAGACCCTGCGAAAACCTCCATTGGCATCGATTTCGGCGGCACCTCCGTAAAGCTCGGCGTTTGCCGCGGCGAGGATTTGCTCGTCACGGATGCGCCCATCCCCACCGCGAACTTTGCCGGCCCCGCCGCCCTCATCGGCGAGATGGCGGCCCGCGTGAGCAAGCTTCGGGAAACCTACCCGGACATCTGCACCATCGGCGTGGGCGTGCCGGGCCTCGTGGATTTCGATCACGGCTTCGTGCATGAGCTGACCAATGTGCCCGGCTGGAAGCATGTGCCGTTGAAGGCCATCCTGG
This sequence comes from Verrucomicrobiota bacterium, assembly GCA_046051905.1. GTDB lineage: Bacteria > Verrucomicrobiota > Verrucomicrobiia > Verrucomicrobiales > Verrucomicrobiaceae > Prosthecobacter. Next base: position 2,238 of record JBJONJ010000560.1, on the reverse strand, counting down.
GAGAAAAAACCGGCCTGCCCGTGCTGGTCGAGAACGACGCCAACGCCATGGCCTACGCGGAGTTCCGCTATGGCGCCGGACGCGGCCTGAAGAATGTCATCGGCCTCACCATGGGCACCGGCATCGGCGGCGGCGTGGTGCTGGATGGGAAGATGTTTCGCGGCAGTTGCTTCGCGGCGGGCGAGATCGGCCAGATGAGCATTCACTTCGACGGCAAACCCGGCCACTACGGCAATCTGGGTGCCCTCGAAAAATACACCGGCAACCAGCAGATCGCCGAGCACGCCGTGCAGCGCTACGCGGAGGCTGGCATCACGAAGGACATCGATGACTGCACGCCGAAAATGATCGCCGCCGCCGCTCAGGCTGGCGACGACATCGCCCGCCAGATCTGGGGCGAGATCGCCGACTGGCTCGGCACGGCTCTCGCCAGCATCGCGTGGCTTTTGAATCCAGACGCCTTTGTCATCGGCGGCGGTGTGGCCCAGGCCGGCAACCTCATCTTTGATCCTCTGAAGCGCAAGGTGCAGAGCATGCTCAGCACCGTGGTCTGGGAGCGTCTGCAAATCGTGCCCGCCCGTTTCAGCAATGAAGCCGGCATCATCGGCAATGCGGCGCTTGCGGCCGATGCGGTGTGAGAGCGTGAACAACGTACCCCGAGCCCTTACGCCTCGGGATACTTCCACTCGCCACGATACTCGCGGCGGAGGAGTTTGGAGGCTTCGGCATCGCCGATGATTTGTTCTTTGTCGGCGTCCCACTGGATGCTGCGGCCGGCTTTGTAGCTGAGCATGCCGAGCATGGGCAGGCAGGAGGAGCGGTGGGCGCTTTCAATGTCGGCCACGGGTTTGCGCTTCTTCTCGATGGCGTCGATGAAGTCGGCCCACAGCAGGGCGATGTTATGGCCGTCGGGCTCTTGAAGCTGGTGATTGCCGTGTTTCTCGCCGTCCTTCGGATTCGCGGGGTGGAAGGTCCAGCCGTCGCGCCAGCCGATGTGGAGCACACCTTTTTCACCGTAGAAGTAGGCTCCGATGCCGTGCTTCTCGCTGTCGTTGCCGGCGAATTTGCGATGCTCCCACACGGCGGTGAACTGCTCGAACTCAAAGGTGGCCACCTGATGATCCGGTGAGTCGGTGGTTTGTTCCTTGTCGTTGAGCACAGCAGGACCGGCGATGTTGCGCCCGCCGGTGCAGAAGACTTTCTTCGGTCCTTTCTCACCGCTCCACCAGAGGATCTGGTCGAGCCAGTGAACGCCCCAGTCGCCCATGGTGCCGTTCGCGTAATCGAGGAAGTTACGCCAGCCGCCGGGATGCAGCTTGGTGTTGAAGGGACGCAGCGGCGCGGGGCCGCACCACATGTCCCAATCCATGCCTTCGGGCACCTTGCTGTTTGGACGAGGCTCTTCGTGGCCGCCTTTGCTGTGCGCAAAAACACGCACCATGCCCACTTTGCCCACGGCACCGGACTTGAGGAAGTTCATCGCCTCAACGTGATGCGGCCCAATGCGGCGATGCAGGCCCACCTGCACGACCACGCCGGCCTCGCGGGCGGCTTGTACCATTGCCTGGCTCTCGCCGATGGTGTGACCGGTGGGTTTTTCGACGAGGACATGCGCCCCGGCCTGGCAGCAGGCGATCGTTTGCAGCGCATGCCAATGATCCGGCGTGGCAATGATGACGATCTCCGGCTTTTCCTTCGCCAGCATGTCGCGGAAGTCCTGGTAGGTCTTCGGGTCGTCGCCGTTGAGGCCGTTGATCTCATCGGCGGCATTCGAGGCCACGTCCTCATGCACATCGCACACGGCGCAGACCTTGATGCGGCGGCTGGCGATGGCCTCGCGCAAGATGTTCATCCCCCACCAGCCGGAGCCGATGATGGCGGCGCGATACGTTTTGTTCGCATCAGCACCGAAGATATGAAACGATGGCAAAGTGAGCGCGGCAGCGCTGGCAGTGATGAAATGGCGGCGGTTGGTCATCGGCGGCGAGTGTAAATGGTCTTCCTAACTTGGCAATGGGCCGGAAAGAGCGGTAGCTTTTCGGACATCGCGAAGAGCGTCAGGCAAGAGCACATTGAACCGCTCCAAAAACTTCCATGACAACGCTGCATTCAGCGGCATGCGGCGCATGATAAGGACTACGCCTCGAAAAGATCTGAACGAATGACCGTGCTAACAACTATACCATAATAAATTACTAGAACAATCATGAGTGCATTTCTCTCATGGCCAATCCGCAT
>JBJONJ010000559.1:0-13249 GCA_046051905.1 Verrucomicrobiota bacterium | reverse complement strand
CATCGCCGAGCCGACGATGTTTGAATGGATCGCCATCTGGGTGACGCAGTTTGCGTGGTTGCTCATCCTCGTCGGTCTCGCCTCCGGCTATCTGGAGATGCAGACGCCCGGCTTTGGCCTCGCGGGTTTTGTGGCGCTGATCGCCTTCTCGATCTTTTTCTTCGGGCACTACGTCGCGGGCAGTCTGGTGGGCCACGAGACGATGATCATGACGCTGCTGTTCATCGTCGGCATCGTGCTGATCGGCGTGGAACTCCTCGCGGCGCCGGGAACGATCCTTCCCGGCCTCATCGGCTTCTTGTGCGTGATGGTGGCGCTCGTTTACACGATGAGCGGCTGGGAGATAGCCCCCACACTGCCGCCTGATATGCCCACCACTCCGGCGGATACTGGCACCGGCTTCCATCTGGCGCAGTATGCCGTGGGCCTGCGAAACTTTGCCCTCGGTGTCACCGGCGCGGGCATCCTGATCGCCCTCATCATCGTGTGGGTGCCGGAGCTGCGTCCCTTCCGCGCTCTCGTGCTCGAAGCCGCTGCCGGTGGCACCGCCGCCGATGCACCTGCTCAACGCGATGCCGCGAAAGCCCGCATCGGCGATACCGGCATCACCCGCAGTGCTTTGAGGCCTTACGGCAGCATTGAGATCGGCGGCAAAATCATCGAAGCCGTCGCCGATGCGAATGCCTACGTCGAAAGCGGCCGCGCCGTGCGTGTCCGCGAGATCAGCGCCGATAAAATCATCGTCGAAGCTATCTAACCTTATGGAACTCGACCTTACCGGACCGCATCGCGACGATGCCTACATGATCCTCGCCGGACTCGTGACGCCGCGGCCCATCGCCCTCGTCACCACCGTCGATCCTGAAGGCCGGGTGAATGCCGCGCCATTCAGCTTTTTCAATGTGCTCGGCGATTCGCCACCCATCGTCGGCATCTGCCCCGGCGACCGCGAGCCCGGCGTCCCGAAAGACACCGCGCGGAACATCCGCCTCACGCATGAGTTTGTCGTGAACCTCGTCGATGAAACCATCGCGGAGCAGATGAACCGTTGCGCCGCCTCCCTGCCTCCCGGCGAAAACGAACTGGTTCATGCCGGCCTCACCGCCGCCGCCAGCACCGTCGTGAAGCCTCCGCGCATTCTCGAAGCCCCCGCCAGCCTCGAATGCCGCAGCCACAGCATCATCGAAATCGGCGACAACCGTCTCATCATCGGCGAAGTCCTCCGCGTGCATGTGCGCGACGGCCTTTTCGATCCCGAAACCTGGCTCATCCAGCCCGGCACCTACTTCCCCATCGGCCGCATGCAGAGCCCGCATTGGTATGCGAGAACAAAGGATGTGTTTGAGATGCGCAGGCCGCGCTGAGCTTCACTTAGACCGGTTCTCAAAATGTCTGTCAAATTCCCTGCGGCGTGGCAGCCCCATTGGCGGCGTCATTCGCTCGTCAGCCATTGTTCCAATAGCCTCCTCGCTCACCGGTCATTTCAATCATTCATTTTGAGAAGCGGTCTACCTCGTGAGGCGAACCAGCGGGGTGGGGAGATGCTCGCTCGTCAGCCAGAGCGTTTTTCCATCCGCATCGTAGGTGACGCCTTCGAGCTGGCGCAGCAGATCGGGAACCAGACGCACGGGAGCCTTGGCGAGCGCCTCGGCGGTTGGTTTGCCATCCGCCAGCCGCCATTCGTAAACGCTGCTGTAGGTGGAGGCGGCCAGCCGGGTGCCATCTGGTGAAAAAGCCGCGCCGGTGCACTGGAGATCATCCTTCGGACGCTTGCCGGCACGCTCATGGCCTGGGAATCGCACCTCGCCGATGCGTTCCATGAGCACCGGCCGGTTTTTGTTTTCCGCCCCATGATCCGCGATCTCGAGCACATCGAGTCCGTCAGGAAATGCGAAGAGAATGGACCGTCCGTCCTCGGACTTTGTCAGGATGTGCAGGCGGCGCGTTTTCGGATGCACGAGCAGCCCCTCGGCATTGCGTGGTCCGCCAGGAAAGGTGACATGCCAATGGATGGATTCCGAGCTGACGGACTCCGGAGCAGAAGCCCCCTCTGCCGCGATTTCCGGCTCTGCAATCCGGTAGATCTGCACCGTGGGCCTGACATGGAAGTTGTCGCCGATGTCTCCAATGTAGAGCACAGGCCTGCCATGCTCGTCGAGGCCAGTGGCGAGGTCCTCCCAGTCAAAATTCGCGGCGGAGGCCACGCGCACCTTGGCGCGGACGCACCCCTGCACATCGATGGCGAACACACACGGCTCGCCGCCGGAATCGTTCATGGTCCAAAAGATACCCTCATGCCGGAGGCTGCGTGCAAGGCCTGAGCTTTCCTTGATCCGTGTGTCCGCCAGCGTGGCCACCAGCTCACTTTTGGAAGGAGTGACTCCCTCCTGGGCCGAAGCGACGGCCAAGAGCATACAAAGGGAGGTGAGAGGGCGGAGCATGACGCAGGGGCGAATTAAAGACTGCCTGCTGAAGAGTTAGAGCAGGGCAACAGGAGTGGCAATGAACCTTCTCTGCCAGATGAAGAATCCCCTGCCCTGTTTTCAGTCCAGAAATCTGAAAACGTCTTTGCATGCCGCTCGGCAGCAGGCTTAGTCTCCCAGCCATGGCTCAGGCAATCATGAATCCCGAGGAGGTCCGTCGTTTCGCAGCGGAGCTCAAACGCTTCAACACCGACATGCAGCAGCGCGCCTCCTCATTGCAAAGCCGCTTCGCCGCCCTCGGCGAGACCTGGCAGGATGCCGAGCATGAAAAGTTTGCCGCGGAGTTTCTAACCACCATGAAGGCCATCAAAAAGTTCATGGAGATGAGTGAGCAGCATACTCCCTTCCTCCTGCGAAAGGCGCAGCGCATCGAGGATTACCTCAATCAAAAATAGATCGGTCCCATCCGACCGATCCGCCCAATCTTCGCATGGCCGATCAAGCCCGCATCTCCAACCTCGACGCCATCGAAGCCTTCCGCTCGGCGTTGATCGTCTTCATCTCGAAGACGCGGCAGTCGCTCGATCAGGCGCAGGATGCCGTCAAAAAGACCCGCGGCTGGTTGCAGACCGAGCAGCCGCAGTATTGGATGGCGCAGATCAAGCAACGACAAAAAAAGCTCGATCAAGCCAACGCCGAACTGATGAGCGCCCGGCTTTCTGAGTTCGTGGACAGCCCCACGGTGCAGCAGATGGCGGTGCGCAAGGCCCGCTACGCCCTCGAAGAGGCCCAACAGTGCCTCGAACGCACCAAAACCTGGGCACGCGATTACGACCGCCTCATCTCCCCCCTCGCCAAAAAGGTGGAAAGCCTCCGCGACTACCTCGAAAACGATCTCACCCGTGCCGTGGCCTACCTGACCGAGATTCAGAAGATCCTCGCCAGCTATACGGAGGCCTCCACGCCAGCCCCTGCCGAATCATGAATCTGACACAAAACGCACGCGAACTCGCCGAGCGCTGGCATGCCACCAAGGTTCACTGGCGGGACTCGAAAGCGCTGGAATTCGAGAAGCAGTATCTCGAGGCCTTGCCCGGCATGGTGAACAAGACCAGTGTCATGCTCAGCGAACTCGAAACCCTCCTCAAAAAGATCCGCAAAGACTGTGAGCAGACCTACTGACCTCCGCGCTTCGCGCATCCTTCAGCTTTACACCTCGCTCCGAGATGGATCGGCGGATTTTGCACGCCGGGCGGAGGTGATCGCCCGTGACACAAGGGCCAAGCGCTATACCGCCGAGCAGGCGCAGAAGCAAAAGCTGGAGACGTTAAACACGGAAGCCGTGGCGGAGGCCGCCGCCGTGGCCGCGCATTGGGAGGAGCAAAAAGACCTCTTCCGCGAACGCCATCAGGCGCGCACGATGTTCTTCCAGCGTTATCAGCACCGCATCGAGAGGGATCTGCCCGCCATGATGCAAAAAGAACGTGAGGCATGGCTAGGCAAGCAGCAGGTCCGGCGCATCCAGGCACAGGCACACCTCAAAAAACGCATCGCCGAAATCCATGCCACCGCCGCGCCGCTCCTCGAACGCCTCACCATGGCCAAAGACCGGCTGCTGGCAGTTCTGAAGACAACGGGAGGCCGGCTCACACGCCAGGGTGAGCCCGCCCCCAAGATCACCATGCTGTCCGGGATGCCCGCGCGAGTCGAGAGCATTGAAACCCAGGCCGCGGGCTACGAGGAGCAGCTTGCCGCCAAGGGCGGCACCTTGTTAAAAATGTTCAGCAAGCCCGCCGTCGACCTCCAGCAGCTCAGCGCATCGGTTCACGACTATGAAACCGCTGTCGCCGAGCTGAACGCGTCGATGGATGCCGCCACCGCCGAGGCTCAGGCCGAACACGATGAACTGGATGCCAGGATCACCCTCGAATGGAACCGGGCGGATGAGATGGCCCAAAAGTTCAAAGCCGCGATGCAGAAGCGCCTCGCCATGCAGATCCCGCGATGCCTCCAGCGCAACGAACGCCTCCAGCAGCGGAACTTGCATTTTCTCGACGAACAAAAGACCCTGCACCTCACCCAGGCCGAAGCCCCCTTCATCGACCAGCGCAACCAGCTCGAGTCACGCTTCCAGCTCGACATGACCGCCTTCGAAGAGAATGCGAAGAAACGCTGGGCCGACCTCGAAACCGAGTGGCAGGCCAAAATCCCCGATTTGCTTGCTCAAATCGACGAAGCAGCTCAAATCACCGCCACGCCGTGGAGTGCGGATGACACCGCGCCGACGACTTTTCCGCCTCACAGCCGTTTCGCGGAGCTGAAGCTCGATTTGAGCAAGGAGGCCGCGATTTTCGACAAAGACACGCCGCTGAGCCTCGCGGGTCACGAGCACGTTTCGCTGCCAGTGGCGCTCACCTTCCCGCAAGAAGCCTCGCTGCTCATCGAAACGGATGATGACGGCGGCAAATGGGTGCCGGAGGTGATGAACAGCCTCATCTTCCGCATTCTGAAGACCGCACCGCCCGGAAAGGCGCACTTCACCATCATCGACGCCGTCGGTTTGGGACAGAACTTTGCCGGACTGATGCATCTGGCCGATTACGAGCCAGCGCTCATCAACCGCCGCATCTGGACGCAGCGCGATCACATCGAGGAGCGACTCCAAGAGCTCAACGAACACGTGGAGAAGGTCATCCAGATGTATCTGCGTAACGAATACGCAACGATCACCGAGTACAACGAGCAGGCCGGCAGCGTGGCGGAGAAGTACCATTTCCTCGTCATCGCCGGACTGCCTGCGGGCTTCAGCGAGAGTGCCATGTCGCGGCTGAAAAGCATCCTCGCCAGCGGCCCTCGCTGCGGTGTCTTCACGCTCGTGCATTGGGATCGGCGTCAAAATTTGCCGGAAGGCCTCAGTGCCGAGGATTTGCGCAAATTCGCCGTCCGCCTCGTGCGTGAAAAGGGCGTCGTGAGCTTTGGCGGCATTTCCACGCTGCAACTTGATCCATTCGTCAGTGACGAGATCGCCGCGGACCTCGCGCATCAGATCGGACAGGCCAGCCTTGATTCGAATCGCGTGCAGCTACCGTTTTCGGTCGTCGCGCCAAAGGAAATGTGGAGCGAAAGCACCACGAACGAACTGCGCATCGCCATCGGCCGCACCGGAGCCACAAAGCTGCAAATGCTCGCCATTGGCAAAGGCACGAAACAGCATGCGCTGCTCGCGGGGAAGACCGGTTCGGGCAAATCGACGCTGCTGCACATCATCATCACGAATCTAGCCCTCACGTGCAGCCCGGACGAGATCGAGTTTTACCTCATCGACTTCAAAAAAGGCGTCGAGTTCAAGTGCTACGCCGATGCGAAACTGCCGCACGCCAAAGTCATCGCCATCGAGAGCGACCGCGAGTTCGCCCTCAGTGTGCTGCAACGCATCGACGAAGAATTGAAGCGTCGCGGCGAACTGTATCGCAAACTCGGCGCTCAAGATTTGGCCGGATACAAAAAAGCAGGCGGCACGGAGCCAATGCCGCGCAGCATGCTCATCATTGACGAATTCCAAGAATTCTTCGTCGAGGACGATTCGGTGGCGCAAGGAGCCGCGTTGCTGCTCGACCGCATCGTGCGTCAGGGCCGTGCGTTCGGCATTCACGTCTTCCTCGGCTCGCAAACGCTCGGTGGTGCCTACACGCTCGCCCGCACCACTTTGGGCCAGATGGTCATCCGTATCGCCCTCCAGTGCAACGAAGCCGATGCGGCCCTCATCATGGACGAAGGCAACACGGCGGCCCGCATGCTCACGCGACCTGGTGAAGGCATCTACAACGACGCCGCAGGCGCTTTGGAGGGCAATTCGCCCTTTCAGGTCGTCTGGCTCACTGACGAGGAACGCGATGAAAATCTCGCCAAAGTGGCCGCGCTGGCCCAAACACGCGGATTCGGCAAAAAACGCCCCATCGTCTTCGAAGGCAACATGCCCGCCGATGTTCGCGACAATTTGCTGCTGGCCGCTGCGCTCGAAAATCCGCCCACGAAGGCTCCTGCCGATCCCCGCGTGTGGCTGGGCCTCCCGAACGCCATCAAAGGCCCCACGGATGCGATGTTCCCGCGCCAGAGCGGCCGTCACTTGCTGCTCGTGGGCCAAAACGACGAAGCCATCGCCGCGATCATGGGCCTGGCGATGATCGGCCTCACCGCGCAGCATCCACGTGACAAGGCGCCCGCGTTTTATCTCATCCACGGAGCTTTGGCCGAGACGCCTGACTTCGACTTCCTCGAAGCAGCCGCCAAGAAGGCGCACGCGAAGGTCACGCAAGGCCATGAAGCTCCCGACTTCATCGCCGAGGTCCACGCCGAGATGAAACGCCGCAGCGATGAAGGCAGCGCAGGTGATGCGCCCGTTTTCCTGCTCGTGCACGGCCTGCAAAAGTTCCGCAAGCTGCGCTACGAGGAGGATTTCTCCTTCGGCGGCGATGACTCGCCCAAACCCGGCAATCAGCTCAACGAAATCATCAACGAGGGCCCGCCGCTCGGCATCCACCTCATCACCAGCCTCGACACGCTGAACAACATCCAGCGCTGCCTCAGCCGCAAAGCCTTGAGCGAGCTCGGCATGCGCGTGCTCTTCCAAATGAGCGCCAACGACAGCGCTAGCTTGATCGACTCCCCCAAAGCCGGTTCGCTGGGCCTGAATCGCGCGCTGTTTTACTCCGAGCACGAGTCACGGATGGAAACTTTCCGGCCGTTTGCGCTGCCGGGGGCGGATTGGGTCGCAGAAGCCTGAATGGTAAGACTAGCCCCTTCTCATCGAAATCCCAAACGCCCTTCCACTGGACAAAAACAGGCCCAGCGATAAAGCAGGTGGTTCTCACCACCGTGTCCCCGTAGTTCAATGGATAGAACGAGGGTTTCCTAAACTCTAAATGCAGGTTCGATTCCTGCCGGGGATACCAGTTTGATGGGCAAAACGCACGGCGAAGCTTGCGACCTGAGTCATTCCGTTTCAGATGACTGCTCCATGAAATCTGTCATCGCCGTCCAGCCCTATGAAATCGCCGTTCTCGACACGCCTGTGCCGAAACCCGGTCCTTATCAGGCACTGGTGAAAACTGAGGTCGCCTGCATCTGCAACCAGACGGACAGCGAGCTGCTCGCGGGCAAGTTTCCCGGCATGGAGGACGCTTTCCCCTTCGCTTTGGGCCACGAGAGTGTCGGCATCGTCGTCGAGGTCGGAGCCAAGGTGCGGAACTTCAAGCTAGGGGATCGTGCTGTGGGCGGCCTGGTGTTTGATCTGCAAAAGGACGGCGTGGACAGCGGCTGGGGCGGCTTCGGCGAATTCACCCTCGCCAATGACCACATGGCCATGGTCGAGGATGGCGTGGCGGACGAGAAGCATGGCTGGATTGAGGTGTTTGAGATTCAAACCCGTGTCGATGCGGACATCCCCGCGGAGGAAGCGGTGCTGCTATGCACCTGGCGGGAGGTGTTGGGGGCCTTTCGAGATTTCCATCTGAAGCCCGGCGACGACGTGCTTATCTTCGGTGCGGGCCCAGTGGGGCAGAGCTTCGTCAAGCTCGGACGGCTTTTTGGTTTGGGCTGGATCGGCATCGTGGACCGCCATCCTGAAAAGCAAGCTCGCGCCCTAGCCTTCGGTGCGGACGCTGCCTTCGCAACGGGAGATCCAGCCATCGCCGGACTTGCCAAAAACCGTGGCAAGAAGCTCGACGCGGTGATCGATGCGGTTGGCAAGGCCGAGATCGCCTTGCAGGCCCTCCCGTTGCTCAAGCGCGGGGGCTCACACTGCATCTATGGTGTGCTCACCGGCGGCCCTCTTCACATCGACCGCAAGCTCGCCGACTTCAATTTCAACCTCTTCGTCCACCAGTGGCCCACACGTCAGTATGAACGCGAAGCCCAGCAGCCGCTCTGCCAGTGGATCCGCGAAGGCAAGCTCACGTCGAAGGACTTCATCACGCATCGCTTTCAGCTCGACCAGATCGCCGACGGCTTCGCCGCCGTGCGCGAACGAAAAGTCGTCAAAGCGCTCATCGAATACGCCTGAAGCGCTGTTCCACAGGAACAACGCTACCTTGCCGCCAAAAACCGCCCGGTTGGACTCGCGGGATTCTTTGCCACTTGCTCCGGCGGGCCTTCGGCAAGCAGTTGACCACCTTCCGGGCCGCCGGTCGGACCGAGGTCGATGACCCAATCGGCATGGCGGATCATGTCGAGATGATGCTCGATGACGATGAGCGTATTGCCGGCTTCGCGGAGGCGCAGGAGGACATTCAGCAAAGTCTGGATGTCGGCGCTGTGCAGGCCGGTGGTGGGCTCGTCGAGGAGGTAGAGCGTTTTGCCGGTGCTGCGCTTGGCGAGTTCGGTGGAGAGTTTGACGCGCTGCGCCTCGCCACCGGAGAGCGCGGCACCGCTTTGGCCGAGTTTGATGTAGCCAAGGCCGCAATCTTCGAGCGTGGCGAGCTTGGGTGCGATCTGGCGGTCGTTGGCAAAGAAGCGATGTGCCTCGCTCACCGTCATGTCGAGCACGTCGGCGATGGATTTGCCTTTGAAGGTGATCTCCAGCGTCTCCTGGCCATAGCGGCGGCCTTTGCAGGCCTCGCAGGTCACGTGCACGTCGGCGAGGAAGTGCATGTCGATCTGGATCTGGCCGTCGCCCTGGCATTTCTCGCAGCGACCGCCGGGCGTGTTGAAGGAGAAGCGTCCCGCGTCAAAGCCACGCTGCCTAGCCAGCGGGAGCTTCGCAAACAGCTCGCGGATCGGCGTGAAGACGCCGCAGTAGGTCGCCGGATTGCTCCGCGGACTGCGGCCGATGGGCGACTGGTCGATGACGACCACTTTGTCGATCAAATCGAGCCCCGTGATCTTCTCGTGCGCCGCCGGAGCCTCCTTCGCGCCATAAAAATGCCGCTGCAGAGCCCGCATAAGGATGTCATCGACCAACGTCGATTTCCCGCTGCCGCTCGGTCCGGTCACGCAGGTGAAAAAACCGAGCGGAAAGCGCACCGTGAGGTTTTTGAGGTTGTGCGCCGTCGCGTTGTGAATGGTGAGATGTGAGAGGTGAGACGTGAGAAGTGGCGTCTGCGACTTCTGACCTCTCACGTCTGACTTTTCACCCGCCTCGATCCTTCTCTTCCCGCTCAAAAACTGCCCGGTGAGCGATTCTGCCTTTGCCATCACTTCGTCCAAGCTGCCTTGGGCGATCAAATGCCCGCCATGCACGCCCGCGGCGGGGCCCAGCTCGATGAGATGATCCGCCGCACGCATCATGGCCTCGTCATGCTCGACGACGAGGACGCTGTTCCCGAGGTCACGGAGGCGATGGAGGGTGCGGATGAGCCGCTCGTTGTCCGCCGGATGCAGACCGATGCTCGGCTCATCGAGCACGTAAAGCACCCCCGAGAGCCCCGCGCCGATCTGCGTGGCCAATCGAATGCGCTGCATCTCGCCACCCGATAGCGTGCCGCTCTGCCGGTTCAGCGCCAGATAGCCCAAGCCGACTTGTTCGAGGAATTCGAGCCGCTTCAAAATCTCCCGCTGCAGCTCACCGACATAGGCCTGCTGCTGCGCCGTCACGTCCAGCTCTCTCATCCATCGCAATGCGGAGGCGATGTCGAGGCTGGTGAACTCGTGCACATTCAATCCGGCGGCTGACTGAGCACTCAGCACTGAGCACTTTGAACTCAGATACACCGCCAGACTCTCCTTCCGCAGTCGCTTCCCCTCACACGCCGCACACGGATGCGGCGCCATCAGACGCGTGAGGTTGGCCTTCAGCATTTCGCTTTCGGCATTGCGATGCAGGCGGGCGATTTCGGCCAAAAGGCCCTCGAAGGGCTTTGCGAGGCTCTTTCTGTTCGCCGACTTCTGCCAACCGGTGTCGATGGCGATCTCGCCGGTGCCGTGGAAGAGGGAGTTTTTGAATTCGGCTGGCAAAGACGCGAACGGGGCTTTCTCGTCGATCTGGTAATGCTTCGCGAGAGCCTCGATGCCGCGATTAAAGATGATCTTGAGCTTCGGAATCTTCGCCCACCACGACTTGATCGCGCCCTCGGCGAGCGATTTGGACTCATCGGGCACGATCATGGCCGGATCAGGCCGCAGAATGCTCCCCACGCCCTCGCAGGCAGGGCAGGCACCGAGATGCGTGTTGAAGGAGAAGTACTGCGGCGTGAGCTTTTCGAGCGAGTAGCCGGTTTTCGGGTTCGTGTAGGCCGTGGTGAAGCTAAGAAGCGTGTCATTGCCATCGACGGTCGCGATGAACTGTACCTCCCGTTCATTCCAATGCAGGGCAGCCTCGATGGCCTCCATCAGGCGCGGCCGGGCATCGGGGCGGACGACGAGGCGGTCGACGACAATGTCGAGCTGATGCTTCTCGCTTTTTGAAAGCGGCGGATCGGTGTCGAGCTCGATGATCTGGCCGTCGAGTCGCACGCGGATGAAGCCCTGGCGGCGCAGTTTTTCGAAGAAAGGCTTCAGCGTGTCCGCCTTTGCGGCCGGTTGGGGGGAGAGGACGATCAATCGGGTGCCCTCGCCGAGCGCGAGCACCTTCTCGCCGATCTCGGCGGGTGTGCTGCGGAGGAGTTTCTCGCCGGTTTTCGGGTCGTGTGGCTGCCCGGCCACGGCGTACAGCACGCGGAGGTAATCATAGATCTCCGTCACTGTGGCGATGGTGCTGCGCGGGTTCGGCGTGGCATTGATTTGCTCGATCGCCACCGCGGGCGAGAGGCCCTCGATGAAATCGACGTCCGGCTTCTCCATCTGGTCGAGAAACTGCCGCGCATAGGCCGAGAGGCTCTGCACATAGCGGCGCTGGCCCTCCGCGTAGAGCGTGTCAAAGGCCAGCGATGACTTCCCGCTACCGCTGACGCCCGTGAGCACGACCAACTGATGCCGTGGAATGTCCACGTCGATGTTTTTGAGGTTGTGCTGCCGTGCGCCGCGCACGCGGATGAAGTCCATGCGCCCATTGTTGCGGGCGGCCGTCACAAACTGCAAGCGCCGAGAACCGCCCTCCGCTCTCGGCGATGCCTCCCCCCCCAAGAAAAAGCCGCACTTTCCCGTTTCCCGCGTTGGAAGCATGCGCAGGGTTGAAATCGCCCGCTGCTCCCCTACACTCCGCCCGCCATGAAAGCCCTCCTCGTCCTCATCCTTGCCGCCGCCATCGGTTATGTGGCCTATGAATTCGCCTATCCGCCGATCGCCGAGATGATGAAATTCACCAAGCATGTGCCGAAGGCTGAGCCAAAGAAGGAAGTGCTCGTCGTCGAGGCACCGAAGCCCAAGGTCCAGCCCAAGCCGGAGCCGATGCCGGAGCCCAAACCGGAGCCCAAGCCCGAAATGAAACCCGAGCCGAAGCCGGAGCCCGAAATGCCGAAGGTGGCCATGCCCACCGAGCCCGCGCCAGACCCAACCGGCTTTGTGCCACCCACTTTCCCTCCTGTTGATCAGCTCACGCAAAACTGGTCCTTCATTCCCGCCAGCTTCTTCACCCAGCCAAAGCAGGTCACGATGAAAAAAGACCTGGAGATCGCCATGAAGGTCGGCGCGGGCAGCTCGAAGGCTTCCTTTAAGAATGGTAGCAAGGTCTTCGTCATGGGCCAGAACGGCGGAAACCTCATCATTGGTTCCGCGCCCGGCTCTCCCATGCGCGGCGAGGTGGCGATGGACGACACCGACTTCAAAGACGTCTTCACCGCGGCCTATGAGCAGATCAAGGTCGTTCGCATCGAGCAGGCCCGCAAAGCCCACGAATACCAACTCGCTGCCGCAGACCGTGCGAAGAACACTCCGGCCGCTGGCGGCAAAGGGGCGGCTAGCGGTGGTGCCAATGCCAAACCCGAAAAGGACAAAGACGGCACCTATCCCATCCTTATCGCCAGCATGAAGGCCGGCGAAGTCACCGAGGTGAAGCCGGACAATGTCAAATCGTGGGGCGATGTGAACCAGGAGAAGATCGATGGCACGGACTTTTGGACCATCAACGTGAAATACGAGACCCAGACCATGTTTGGCAAGTTCGAGACCGAGGCCCAGGCCCGCATCAAGAACGGCAAGGTGGACAAGTGGGTCTATACCGGCTCCGGCGAAGTGGTGCCCTGATTCCATCTTCCAAGCGGAATTTTGCCAAGGCAAAGCCTGAATCCCATCGCGTGTGGCGTATATACCGCACGCATGATTCGTTCCTCTGCCATTCTCATCGCTCTCGCTTCCGTCGCCGCTGCGGCGGAGCCGCTGAGCTTCAATCGCGACATCCGCCCGATCCTCTCGGAGAACTGCTTTGCCTGCCACGGCTTTGATTCGAAGAAGCGCGAGGCTGAGTTGCGGCTCGATACGCCAGAAGGTGCCTACACGGCCAAGGACGGCGCGTTTCCCATCAAGCCGGGCGATCTGGCGAAGAGCGAGGTCTGGCAGCGCATCATCACGAGCGACGAAGACGACCTCATGCCTCCGCCGAAGTCGCACAAGAAGCTCACGCAGAAGCAAAAGGACACGCTGAAGCTCTGGATCGAGCAAGGGGCACCGTATCAGAAGCACTGGGCGTTTGAGCTCCCAAGGATGGGCGCTTTGCAAGCGCCCCCGGCGGTTGAAAACCGCCGCTCCTTGTCTGCAATCGACGCCTACCTCGCCGAACGCCAATTAAAGGACAAACTCACCTTCGCCGATGAAGCAGACCGCGAGACACTCATCCGCCGCGTGTCCTTCACACTCGCCGGGCTGCCGCCGACGCTGGCGGAATTGGATGCCTTTCTCAAAGACGGCAACTACGAGGCGATGGTGGACCGCTATTTGAAGTCGCCACGCTTTGGTGA
>JBJONJ010000558.1:0-7778 GCA_046051905.1 Verrucomicrobiota bacterium | reverse complement strand
TCGTTTGGGTTTGCGGCGGCATGCTCGGGGCGATGGCGGCGGATGCCGTGATCGGCAGTTTCAATGCGGGCATCTCACCGATCAAACCGGCTTTCTTCACGTTCGTCTCGGTCTTTTTCTGCATTGTTGTGTCGCTGATGAACCGGCCCAAGCTCTGCCTCGCCACACTCGGCGTGGCCTTGCTGCCGGCGGTGAGATTTTTTGATGCCATGGTGCTGCGCCGCTTTGATTCCTCGGCTCAGGATCAGGTGGCGATGGACCTCGCCCGCATGATGCTCGTGATTCTCGCCACCATAGCCGTGCTCTCGACGGAGAAATGGCAAAAGACCACGCTGTGGGCGGCGGTGTTTGCCATGCTGCTCACCACCGGCTCCGAGATCTACGAGGCGATGGGCATGGCGAAATTCACCAGTATCAATGGACGCTACGCCGGCTTCAACGGGCACCCGAATTTCCCGCCTGTGGTGCTGTGCGAGATGCTCGGGATCATCTTCGCGCTCTCGAAGAATTTCCGCTTCAACTGCCTCATGATCGGCGTGGCCATTCCTGGCGTCGGCCTCACCTATGGCCGCAGCGGTATGGTCGTGCTTGTCCTCATGTGCGGTGCGTACATCCTCATGAATGCGCGACGAAACCTCGGCTTCCTCGCCCTGGTGGCCGCCATCACCATCCCGGCGCTCGGCGCGGGCGTGGCCGTGCTGCAAAGCAAAACAGGGCAGGGGGCGATGAAGGATAAAAACACCGCCGACCGCCTTGATGCCATCCTCAATCTCGACTTCGAGAAGCTGAAGTCTCCCGAGCGTGCCAAAGACGTGGCCGATGCCTGGGAAGCGACCATGAAGAAGCCGGTCTTCGGCCACGGCACCGGCATTTCCGGCACGCTCTTTGCCCCGCACAATGAATATGTCTCGCTGTGGATGGAGATGGGCATTCCGGGGCTGGTGCTGTTTGTGTTCACCTGGCTCTGGCTCGTGGGGCGCAGCGTGCTCACAGGGGGCAATGCCGCGTATCTCCTGTTTGCGCTGATTGCCTACACGCCCGCCGGTCAGGGGCGCATCGAGATGCCGCACTACCATCTCGCCATGGTGGCCGCCGCCTGTGTGCTCTGGCCGAAACGGTATGGCTTTACCTTCCGCTCGCTGGAGAAGGTTCCCGCAGCCCAGGTCAGGCACGGGGCGGTTTGAGGCGACTTTGAAAAGGCTGGCGTTTTGCCTCGTAGGAAGGTCTCACATGCTTTTTGATTCCTCATCCCCTTGTCGCGGACCGCTTTCACGTCGGAGTTTCCTCAGCATGGGTTCACTGGCGCTTACCGGTTGGTCTTTGGCCGATACGCTGCGGGCGGAAAGCCTCGCGAAGGCTGCCGGGCGCAAGCTGAAGGACAAATCGGTCATCTTTGTGTGGCTGCCGGGCGGCATGTCCCAGCTCGAAAGCTACGACATGAAGCCGAACGCACCTGTCGAGTATCGCGGTGTGCTCAATCCCATCCGCACGAACGTGCCCGGCACGCACATCAGCGAGCTGTTTCCACGCCAGGCGAAGATCGCGGACAAATTCAACATCATCCGCAGCGTGCACCATGAGTTCAGTGACCACGGAGGTGGCCACAAACGTTTCATGACCGGCCGCCTGCCCGCGTTGCCGGTCGGGTTTGTGAATGATGCGCCGTCCGTGACCTCCATCGTGCAGCGCAAACTCCAGCGGGCAGGCGAGGCGATGCCAGTGTGCGTGGCCGGTGTGGACCGCAGCCGCAGCGGGATCGATACCTTCTCGCTCGGTTCGGCCTACCTCGGTCAGTCGTCATCGCCCTTCATGGTCGTCGGCGATCCGAGTGCGAAGGACTTCAAAGTCGAAAACATCGGCCTCACGCCTGACATGGCAGACCGTCTCGATGACCGCATGCATTTGCTGAAGGGCATGGACAATCTGAAGCGCGAGATGGATCGCGGCAGCCTGATGGAGGCGATGGATAGCTTCAGCCAGCGTGCCTTTGGCATGCTCACCACACCGAAAGTGCGTGAGGCCTTCGATTTGAGCAAAGAACCCGCCAAAGTCCGCGAGCGCTACGGCTACAGCACCTACGGCCAGCGCGGCCTGATGGCGCGGCGGCTTGTGGAGGCTGGCTGTCGCTTTGTGACCATGGTCTGGGAGAATCCCTTCTCCACGCCCATTCCGAAGAATTGCACCTACAACTGGGACAGCCACGCCGTGAACTGCGACATGTATGCCGACTGCCGCTGGCGCATGCCGGTTTACGATCAGGCCGCGTCCGCTCTCATCGAGGACATCCATCAGCGTGGACTCGACAAAGATGTGCTCGTCATCATCACCGGCGAGTTTGGCCGCACACCGAAGATTAACACGCAAATCGGCACGCAGACCGGTGTGAGCCAGCCAGGCCGCGATCACTGGCCGCAGGCCATGTCCTTCATCGTCAGCGGCGGCGGCATGCAGACTGGCCAGGTCATCGGTGCCACGAATCCCAGGGCAGAATTCCCCATCGAACGGCCGCTGAGCCCGAATGACCTCTGGGCCACCGTTTACCAGCATCTCGGCATCGACCCGAATGACACGTTTGATGACTTTCAAGGCCGTCCGATGCCCATTTTGCCCTTCGGCGAGCCGATCAAGGAACTGCTCCCGCTGGCGTGATCATCTCCGAGGTAAAATCAGCTTGCCACCACGCCTGCCTGCGCCACTATCCGCGCTCGCTTTCTGCCTCCCAGGAAGTGGAGCTCAAGGACAGGTGTCAGAGTGGTCTAATGAGCACGCCTGGAAAGCGTGTGTACCCTAATCCGGTACCGAGGGTTCGAATCCCTCCCTGTCCGCCAGCTTCGCAAAAGTCTGTTTCACGGGACCAGCGGGACCAACTGTTTCTTGAGCATGCCAAGAATTGATTCATGCGCCTGCCAGCGCTGAGCCACGGGCCAGCAGATCGAGGAAGCGCTCTTCAAACGGCTCCTCGCTACCGACCTGCATGAAGTCGATGCGGTGCGTGGCGCACTCTCGGGCGAGGTGGTCGCAAAAGGCGTCGAAGGTCTCGGTGTAGCGCTGAGCATCGCGTTTCGTCAGCCAGAAGCGACGGCGCTCGCCGCTCTCGACCTCGGTGAGCTCAAACTCGCCTTCCAAAGAGGGTTCGCGTTCCTCGGGATGCACGATTTGCAGCAGGTGATTCTCGCCGGGCCAGGCTGCGACGCGGGCGACGGCCTCTCCGGCGCTGCCGATCTCATGGCCGAAGAAATCCGAGATGATGAAGATGATGCCGAAGCGTTGCCGTGAAGGGCGGAACTCCTCAAAGCAGCGGCGCATGTCGGTGACGCCCTCGAATTTCAGCTTCATCACCGCTTGGATGACCTTTTCGATATTGCCTTGGCCGCGCATTGGCGGCAGGTCCTGCCGCACGGCATCGCTCATCGAGTAGATGCTTACACGCTGCTGCGCACTCAATGCCAGATAAGCCAGCGCCACGGCGAAGCGCAGCGCTTGGCGGCGCTTTTCAGGATGTGGCTTCGCCATCGAGGCGCTGTCGTCGATGAGGATGTGCAGGTTCAGTTCCTGTGTTTCCTCGTAAAGGCGGACGAAGAGCTTTTCGAGCCGTGCATACAGTCGCCAGTCGATGGCGCGATAGTCCTCGCGTGGGGTGTAGTGGCGGTAGTCTTTGAACTCACGCGTGAAGCCGGTGGCAGGCGAGGACTGCGCTCCACGGCGCAGGAGTTGGCGGCGCTTGCGCAGGCGCAGGGCCAGCACGCGCAGCCTGTCGAGAAAGGCGGCGTCGAAGAGCTCCTCGTGGGCGTGGTGGGACTCGGAAGGCATGCGCGGGGTGCGTTTAGCCTTCACGCGATCAAAAAGCAATGTCCGCGGCATGCCGATTGTCTGCCCGCGAATGCCGCGTATGGGCGGCGGCCATGAAATCCCTCACGCTGACCGCCCCCGGACGCCTCGAATGGTCCACGCTGCCTGAAGCCGCTGCGCCACGAGCTGGCGAGGCTATCGTGGCGATTCGCGCCATCGGCATCTGCGGCACGGATTTCAGCGGTTATCAGGGCAAAATGCCCTTCATCGAGTATCCGCGGATTTTGGGTCATGAGCTTGGTGTCGAGGTCTTGGCCGCGGGCGAGGGCGTGACGCATCTCAGGGCAGGGGATCGCTGCTCGGTGGAGCCCTATTTGAACTGCGGCCACTGCCACGCCTGCCTCCGCGGAGCCACGAATTGCTGTGAGACGCTCGCTGTGCTCGGGGTGCATTGCGATGGCGGCATGCGAGAGCGCATGATCCTCCCGGCGGCGAAGCTGCATCCCTGCAATGCGCTGTCCTTTGAGCAGCTCGCCCTCGTCGAGACCCTCGGCATCGGCTGCCACGCGGTAAATCGTGCCGCCGTGAGTCAGGGTGACGACGTGCTCATCATCGGCGCAGGCCCCATCGGCCTGACGGTGCTCGAATTCGCCCGTGCGGTGGGCGCACGCATCACCGTGCTGGAGATGAGCGAGAAGCGGCGGGCCTTTGTGACGGAAAACTATGCCGGAGTCGAGGTGGTGGCGTCGCTGGCTGATGAACCGCGTTTCCAGATCGTCTTCGATGCCACGGGCAATCCGCAATCGATGAGCCGGGCGATGCGCTGGGCTAGCTTCACCGGGAAAGTGGTCTATGTCGGCATCACCAAGGAGCCGGTGACGATTGATGATCCCTTGTTTCATCGCCGCGAACTCACGCTGCTGGCCAGTCGCAATGCTCAAAGCCCCGATTTCCCGCGCATCCTCGCCATGATCCAAAGCGGCCAAATCGATACGCGGCCATGGATCTCCCATCGCTGCGAGTTTGAAGCGCTGCCCGAGCAGATGGATGCTTGGCTGAAACCATCGAGCGGCGTGATCAAGGCCGTTGTGGGGCTTGCTTGAGGCTCAAGAGGTCGGCTTTCCCATCCAGCGGGCGAGCATGCTGGGCAATGCGCTGGGCCGTGTTTTCGCGACGTAGATGCCGGCTATCACCGCGCAGCCGGAGCAGAACCAGAAGACCTGGCCGGGAGTGCAGCCGAGGTGAAGGTTCAGAACCATCTGAACGAGAGTGGCAAAAGAAATGCCAACCCAGGAGAGCCATGAGGCAGCACCTTGAACACTCCCTTTGCGGTCTGTTGGTGGTCGATGTTGAAGCACCGCCGCGATTGGGACGATAAACAGACCTCCCCCAATGCCGAGGAGAGCAAGAGCCGGGATGAACCACATTTTTTCAATGCCTGGGATTCCGAGGATGAATCCCATGAGGGCCATTCCAATAGCTCCGAGTGGAATCAGTCCATACTCCACATGGTGACCGCTGAGCTTGCCTGCGAGGACACTGCCCACCGCCATACCGACCGCCAACGCGACCTGAAGAGAGCTGTTCTCAGTCAAGCCAAGGCGAAACACCTGCTCCGCATAAAGAACGATGTTCATTTGGAGGAGCGCGGCGATGAAAAAGAAGCCGGTGTTGCCCAAATTTGCCCGCCAAAGGTCGCGATCTAATTTCATCCATTTGAACTCATTCCAGAGTTCACCAAGAAAATTGAGTCTCAGTGGTTTTGTCGGATTTGCAGGTGCCACGCGGCTGATTCCCAAGCTACAAAGCCAGCCGACCACTGCGAGTCCGAGTAAAATGTAGCCCGCGAAGGATGCCTCATGAGCAAAAGCCTGGGCCATCCATGCCGCTGCCAGCATTCCGAAGATGGTTGCCAAGAAGGTTAGCATTTCGATGATTCCATTCGCCCATGAGATTTCCGTGGCCGGAACCAACTCCGGTAAAGAACCATACTTAGACGCGGCAAAAAAAGCGCTGTGAACGCCCATCAGGCAGACCGCGGTGAGTTGCAGCGGTGTTTTGCCCGAGCCGAGGGCAAAGGCGGCGAACACCATGATGCCCAACTCCATCAGTTTCACACCGATCATGACATGACGCTTGCTAAAGCGGTCTGCCATCCACCCTCCAAAAGCCGAGAGGATCAAGAACGGGATGGCAAAAAGAATGCCAGAATCTGCAACGAGCGCGTCGAGCTCCTCCTTCGGCAGTTTTTTGGCGATGACGAGGTAGATGACCAGCCAGCGCAGGACGCTGTCGGAGAAGGCTCCCTGGAATTGCGTGCCCATCAGGCACCAAAAACCGCTCTGCCAGTTGGCTGGAGCTTGGGAATCGTTCGAGGTCATCGGGGATTAGTGTTGGATTTCGTGTGGGGCGGGGCAGAGGCGGCGCAGAATGGCATGCGTCGGCAGATAAACCAGCGCGATCAAACCACCGATCCAAGTGAGCAGGTAGGCGGTGGGGCTCATCCAGCGTTGCGGCTCTGTCTCGCTCATGCCAAAGACGTAGTTCACGTTGTAAGGCAGCTTCGGATCGGAGATCACCTCGGCGGAGCCGGGGGCAGGGAGGAATAGGAAGGAGACGACGCAGAGCAGGGTGGCCGTGGCGGACCAGCCTTTCAGGGCGCGGTGATCGTAGCCGAGGCGTGTCACCAGCCAGAAGAGCAGGAAGGGCAGCCAGGCATGGAAGAGGGAGAGACCTCGCAAAAATAGCGGGCGGGCATCATCGAACATGTAGGTCGTCATCCCGGTGAGTTGGTGGCCGAAGATGCCGAAGACGAAATCGACGCACCAGAGGACCTGCGGGAGCAGGATGCCCACGGCGGCGAGGGAGATGAAGACGGGCTTTTCCGTCCACAGGCCGATGAGCGTCAAAATCAGCGCCACATCGCAGAAGAAGAGGAAATTTGTCGGGCCGTATTGCGACCAGTAAACGGGGATGAGCACGGCCATGAAGGCGGTGTAGGCGAGTTTGATCCAGCGAGGAATGAGCGGGGAAGGGGAGGTGGTGGTGGGCATGGTGGCACGACCTATCTCCGCGCCCGTTTTTCCGGCCAATGCATCGACTGAATGATGCCATTGGTGATGTCGATAACCTCCTTCAGAAGGAACGATCACATGTTACACCGATTGGAGGAGTTTCGTGAATCGGGGCCTTGGTAAAATGATGTCGGGTAAAATGATTTCATGAATCATTTTACCATTTCCGAGCCTCGCAGGCTGGTCCGTTAATCAGAAGCCTATTCTCCGCGATAAAATGCCAGCGTCCTTGCCAGACCTTCCTGCCAGGTCGTGCGGACTTGGTAGCCGAGGGCGGACTGGATGGCGGAGATGTCTGCGCAGGAGTGCTGGATGTCGCCGGCTCGCGAAGGCTGATGGATTGGCACCAACGACTGGCCGGTCTGGCGATTGATCTCGTTCACGAGGTCGAGCAGTGTGATGGCGTCGCCAGTGGCGCAGTTGAAGACGCGGCCGGCGGCCTGAGCCTCGGGCGCTTCGGCGGCGAGGAGATTGGCATGCACCACGTTGTCGATGGCAATGAAATCGCGGCTTTGCAGGCCGTTTCCGAAAATGGTGGGCGTCTCACCTCGCAGCATGGCGGTGCAGAAGCGGGCGATGACGCCGGAGTATGCCGAGGTGAAGCTTTGGCGTGGTCCGAAGACATTGAAGTAGCGCAGCGAGACCGTGGGCAGGCCGTAGAGCCGGTGGAAGAGCTGAGCGTAGCGTTCTGAGGCGTATTTTTGCAGGCCGTAGGGCGAGAGCGGCAGCACGGGCAGCCCTTCGTGCTTCACCGGTTCCGGGCCATCGCCATAAACGGCGGCGGAGGAGGCAAAGAGCATGCGTTTCACGCCCGCATCGCGTGCGGCGACGAGCAGGTTCAGCGTGGCATCGAGATTGATCGTGTTCGAGGAGACGGGTTGGTCGATGGTGGCTGGGACGGAGGCCACGGCGGCT
>JBJONJ010000557.1:0-2691 GCA_046051905.1 Verrucomicrobiota bacterium | reverse complement strand
GCGTCGAACATCCACATCGAGCTGGGTCGTCGATACCACTTCGTGGCGCGGGTTTCCTGCACCGGCAAAAACATCACGTTCACCGTTCGTGACCTCGACACGCCCGGGGCCAGCATGCAGTCCGCCGTGGTGCCGATGGACATCCGCTCGAAGCTCAGCCAGGGCTCCTCGCAGATCGTTATTGGCGGCATCAACAAGCGCGCGCCAACCCATCAGTGGGACGGCGGCATCGAGGCCGCGCGCGTCGTGACGGGTTATGCCGCCGACAAGGCGCTGAACGCCGACGCCGAAAAATGGGACGCCGGCTTGGTCATCTGGCGCGCCTCCGACCCTCTGAACTCCATGTTCGCCTGGAACGGCTCCGACGCCAAGAGTGTCGAGGAGGCCGACCCTTTCCGCCAGGCCATGAACGACCTCTGCCAGGTGCTGCTGAACACGAACGAGTTTTTTTACCTGCATTAAGCCGAGAACCCGGCCCTTGGGCATGAGATTGAAGGATTGACCTGCTTCCGGCGAAAAGTATCATTCGCTTATGAGCATCGCAGAAATCGCTGACATCCCCGCTGACCTCGCTGAAGAGGCCGCCCGAGTCCCCGGGATCGGTGTGCGCCTCGTCTCCTTCCTGCGGGCGGAGATCGCGCAGAATCAAAAGCGCCTCCGCCGCCACAGCGAGGAGGCTCGGGAACTCGTGGAGCAATCCAAAGCTGAAGCAGAGAAGCTCAAAGAGGCGGGAATCACCCGTGAGCAGGTCATGGAGAGCTTTGAGAAGAACTATTTCGACATCCTCAAACAGCTCTGAGCAGCCATGAAAAGAGCCGTTCTCGACACGAATGTGATGCTGGCTTCGCAAAAAACAGCCAGCGCACAAAGTCCGAACGCTGAAATCGTGCGACGTTGGAAGGTGGGTGAGTTCACACTCATCATCACCGACGATCTGCTTCAGGAATACGCGGAGAAGCTCATCGAAAAGGAAATTCCTCTGGCGAGCAGGCGGGCGCTGTTGCGGGATTTGATGCTTCTTGGGGATCAGATTCCCATCACGTTCTTCCACCTGCGCCATTATCCGGTCGATCCAGACGACACACCGTTCCTGCTCGCAGCGCTCAACGGGAATGCCACCCACTTGGTCACCTACGATCAGCACTTGGAGGATGTGGGCGTGTTCTACCCCGAGTTCATCACCTGCGAATCGTTGGTCTTTCTTCAAGACCTGCGTCTCGCCGTTCAACCCTGACTCGGCTCGACCTGCAAGTGAAGATGCTGGTTTGCATTTTTCGTGTCAAAAAACAGCCAGCAATGGCCTTTAGGTGAGGAAGAGAGCTTCCATACCCCGTTTAAACCCACCACTACCATGCGCTGCAATCGTTACGACCATCCCACGTCGCGTCGCGACTTCCTGCAAACGGCCGGCTGCGGCTTTGGCTCGGTCGCTTTGGCCGCGCTGATGAGCCAGGAGCAGGCTGCGGCGGCACCGCTGCGTGTCGCGCATCGCCCGGCGAAGGCGAAGAGCGTCATTTTCCTCTTCATGGAGGGCGGCCCGAGCCATCTCGACACCTTCGACTACAAGCCGCTGCTGAACAAACTCGCCGGTCAGTCCCTGCCCGCTAGCTTCAAAGCTCCCATCACGGCGATGGGCGAAACGAAATCGCCGATCCTCGAGTGCAAGCGCACCTGGAAGCAGCATGGGCAGGGCGGTTTGTGGATCTCCGATTGGTTCAGCAACGTCGCGATGCATGCCGATGACCTCGCGGTGATTCACTCGTGTGCCTCCAGCGGCATCAACCATGCCGGCGGCGTGTGCTCGATGAACACGGGCTCTGTGTTCGGTGGCCGCCCGTCACTCGGTGCGTGGGCGCAGTATGGGCTCGGCACCACGAACAGCAACCTGCCCGGCTTTGTCGTCATCAAGGACAGCGAAGGCACCGTGGTGAATGGCGTGCGCAACTGGGGCAATGGCTTCATGCCTGCCGTGTATCAAGGCGTGGAGTTCAGCTCCGAAGGCACGCCGATCAAATACCTCGATAACCCCAAAGGCGTCGATCGCGTGCGCCAGCGCGACAAGCTGGACCTGCTCGGCGCCTTGAACCGCGGCTACAATGCCACGCGTGTGAGCAACACCGAGCTCGATGCCCGCATCAAAGGCTACGAACTCGCCTATCAAATGCAGGCGGAGGCACCTGAGGCCGTCGATTTGAGCAAAGAGAGCGAAGCCACGAAGAAGCTCTACGGCATGGACAACGAGGCCACGGCTGTCTTTGGCCGCAACTGCCTCCTAGCGCGTCGCCTTGTCGAAAACGGCGTGCGCTTTGTGCAGCTTTACAGCGGCGCCGGCAGCAAGTGGGACGCGCACAAGGGCATCGAGGTGAATCACGGCAAGTATTGCAACTCGGTCGATAAGCCAATCGCCGGCCTGCTCTCCGATTTGAAGGCCCGCGGCCTGCTTGACGAAACGCTGGTGATCTGGGGAGGTGAATTTGGCCGCACGCCGATGTCCGAGCAAGGCGACGGCCGCGACCACAACCCTACCGGCTTCACCATGTGGATGGCCGGCGGTGGCGTCAAAGGCGGCCAGACCTACGGCGCGACCGACGACCTCGGCTTGTATGCCGTCGAGGACCGTCTGCATGTCCACTCGATCCACGCGACGATCCTCTACCTCCTCGGCATCGATCACACCAAGCTCACCTACAA
>JBJONJ010000556.1:0-4801 GCA_046051905.1 Verrucomicrobiota bacterium | reverse complement strand
CATCACCGCCCGCTTTGAATACAACACCGCCACCTGCGAGGAGTGCAAAGCGCTGGAGTGGCTCTGCAAGTGCAAGCCTGAGGCGGAGAAGAAGTAGAACCATCCGATCTCACCGCCACACGCTCGCAAAATGATGCGCGAGGCGCAGCTTGCGGGCGACGGCGGGTGAAATCACATACGGATACAAAAACGGAGCGCCGAAGCTGCGGCTGATGGCATTCAGCATGGTGGCGAGGCTGATCCAGCGCTGGAGCAGGGCGTGGAAGCCGGTGTCTTCTTCGTCCGTGCGTGGTTCGATGCCCGCTGGCAAAGGCATGTGCGCTGGCGGTGTGGCGGCGGGCTCGGCCTGGATGCCGAGCGCTTCGCAGGTCTCGATGCCATCGACCATTTGCAGGTAGTGCGCCCAAGTTTCGGCCCAGTCTTCCCACGGATGCGAGGCGGCGTAGGCGGAGATGTAGTTTTGCTGCCAGTTGGCAGGCGGTCCTTGCTGGTAGTAGCGGGCGAGGGCGCTGCTGTAGTCAAAGGAGTCGTTGCCAAAGAGCTCACGGAAGGCGGTGCGTGATGGGTGATCCCAATCGAGCCGCGAGAGGCAGCGATACCAGAGGTAGTGACCGCTTTCGTGCCGGAAGTGGCCGAGGAGCGTGCGTGAGGCCTCACCGAGCTGCTGGCGGTTGATCTGCCGCCAGGTGTCGTCGGCTTCTTCGAGACTGACGGTGATGACGCCGCTGAGGTGGCCCATGGTGGCGGCGGGATCGAGCCGGGTGCTGACTATGTCAAAGGCGAGGCCGTTGAGCGGATCTTCGGCGAGCGTAGGCAGGGAGATTTGAAAGCCGATCAAGGTGTGGAGCAGCCGACGCTTCGCAGCCTCCATGAGGCTCCAGTGCTGGCGGTTTAAGGCGTTGCTGAGATCAGGGATGGTGCGGTTGAGCCGGCAGGAGACGCAAAAGGCCTCGCCGGAGCTGGCGGGCACGAGCCAGTTGCACGCGGCGTAGCGCTGGCCGTTGCCGCAGAGGCGGTAGTTTTTGTCGATGCGGCGGATGAGGCCGAGCATCGGCTCGTAGCCCACATCGAGGCCGCAGGCGAGACAGCGGGAGCTTTCAAAGAAGAGCGCGTTGCCACAGGTGCATTGAAAGGACTTCATGTGCTTCCTTGGATGAGCGTTTTGATCAGGCCATCGACGGGCAGGCTGACGATGGCGGTGGCCTTGTCACTCATGGCATAGGGCAGGACGAGCTGGCCGCCATGAATGAGTGAGCCGCAGCTATAGACGACATTTGGCACGTAGCCCTCACGCTCCATGCCGACGGGGCAGAGAAGCGGCTCGCGCAGGCGGCCGATGACGCGCGTGGGATCATCGAGATCGAGCAGCACGGCGCCGATGCAGTATTTCCGCATGGGGCCGACGCCGTGGGTGAGGACGAGCCATCCGGCGTCGGTTTCGATGGGGGAGCCGCAGTTGCCGAGCTTCACGGACTCCCAGGCCTCGGCGGGGCGGAGGATGAGATGCGGATCGCTCCAGTAGTGCGGGTTGTCACTGAACATGACGAAGAGGTTCTCATCATCCTGGCGTGAGAGCATGGCGTGGCGGCCGTGGATGCGGCGGGGAAAGAGGGCCATGCCTTTGTTTTGCACGGCGCTGCCATTGAGCGTGAGCACGCGAAAGTGCAGGAAGTCCTGCGTCTCGATGAATTGCGGCAGGATGGCGCGGCCGTTGTAGGCGGTATAGGTGGCGCAGTAGGTGACGGTGCCGTCGTCATCGACGAAGCGCACGAAGCGGGCGTCCTCGATGCCGTTGCTCTCGTTGTCGGAGACGGGAAAGAGGATGCGTTCGCTGAGGGCGAGCTTGTCGGAGAAGCGCAGCTCGTAGTTCGAGTCGGCGAGCCACTGGATGCACTCGAGCGTGCGTTTGGTCTCATGGGTGAGCGGCAAATTCTCGCGTCGGACGCTGGCGACGCGCACGGCGAGCTCGCTGCGGGTGAACTCGGTGGCGAGCGCGTCCATGACGGCGGCGGTGCATTCATTGTCGAAGCCCATTTCGTGCAGCTTGATCATGAAGCGCTTTTTGCGGTAGCCGGGGTTCGGCAGCACTTCGGGAAGGCTCACATAGCGGGATACGGGCGTGAGCTCGATGTGCCCCTCGGGCGAGATGGTGCCCTCGCGGAATTCGATGGAGGAAATGTGCCCCTCGCCTGTGGCGCGGAGGCTCATGATGAAGCGCAAGCCGCCCTCCGGCACGCCGCTTTGATCGGGGTGCGGCACGATGGATGGATTGAAGAGCGCGGCGGCCTCCAGCGAGTATTCACCACTGAAAAGTGCGCCGATCAAGAGCTGGCGTGAGCGCGTGAGCGGACGCTGCGTGAAGATCTCATGCTGCACCTTCTCAAAGTGCTTCAGCAGCACGAGCTCGATGTCGAGATGGCGGCTGTCGAAGTCCGCATGCACGGCGGCGAGCTCCTTTTCGACCTCCTCCTCGGTGAGTGCCAGCGCACGGCCGATCACGGTGGCAAGGCGGCGGGCGCTGGAGGGAATGAAGGGCCGGATGATGACGCGGGCGCTCTCCGGCTGGAGGATGATGTGATGACGATGGAGGGCGAGAGAGCTCATGCGCGGGTGGGGAGCGGGTGCTGCGCGAAGGTCATCTCCGCGAGTGCAAGGTGGAAGGCGAGCGTGGACTCCGCGCCTTGGTTTTCATTCACGCGGTCCGGGTGCAGCCCGTCAGCACAGCCGCCGGTGATCGGATCATAAAGCGGGCGCGAGAGGTCATTGCGACCGAGGAACCAGTCGAAGGCGCGGCGTGCCTCACGTGACCACACAGGATCGCAGGTGATGTGATAGGCGCTGAGGCAGGCGGAGATCATCGCCTGCGCTTCGACGGGTTGTTGATCAAAGTGAGCGCGTGCGCCGCCGCGAATGCAGAAGCCATTGCTGCCGATGGGGCGGAAGCAGCCTGCGGGCGTCGTTTGAATCGAAACGAGCCAGCGCAGCGATTTGCGGCCGATGTCCTGCATCTCCGCGTGCTGCATCGCATGACCGGTGAGCAGCAGCGCCTGGCTGAGGCGGGCGTTGTCATACGTCGCGCCCGGCTCGAACCACGGCCAGTCGGGCGTGGCGCAGTTTTTCCACAGCTGCATCAGATCCCGCGCCAGCACCTCGCGTGCGGCCAGCGCGGCGGCGCTGTCCGGCGAGCCGCGCAGATACTCGTGGATGCCCAGCAGGCAGAAAGCCCAGGCGCGGGGCGAGGTGAAGGCCTCCACGCGTGCCAGTCCGGCCTCAAACAAGCGTGCACAGAGCCGCTGCTGCCCGCTGTGATGCGCGTGCACAGAGCCGGTGCCCAGCGCCCAGAGCGCACGTCCATGACTGTCCTCGCTGCCCTCGTCCTCGAGCCAGCGGCGGTCAAAGCTCATGAAATTGCGAAAGCCGCCCGTGTCGCGGTTCAGCGCCGCGGCGAGAAAGGCCAGGTAAGTCGTCGAGAGGCCGTTCAGGCTGTCCGCGGGCGGCCTGCCGCCGAGATCATCCAACAGGCAGCAGAGGATGAAGGCGCGTGCATTGTCATCCGTGCAGTAGCCGTGATGAAAATCCGGCACCGTGTGCATCGCATGCTGAAAGATGCCCGTGCTGTCCGTCATGCGCACCACATGATCCAGCTTCAGCGAGGGCAGCTCCGTCTTGCGGCCCGTGGTCCATCCAGCGAAGGCCGTGCGGGCCGGCGCACGGCTCTCTGAGCAGGCCTGGCGAAAGGTTTCCAGATAGCGATGTGCCACCGCAGGCCAGATCATGTCGCGCCCCGCCTGCCACGCGGCCTGCTGCGTGCGCTCGATGAGCCCCGGGCGCTCCAGATACTCGCACACCGCCGCCGCGATGGCCGCAGGCTTTGAAAACGGCACCAGCATGCCGCGGCCCTCCGCCAGCAGCTCCTCCGCATGATGATACGGCGTGGAAACCACCGCTCGTCCCGCACCAAACACCTGCGCCAGCGTGCCGGAGGTGATCTGCTCGCGGTTCAGATACGGCGTCAGGTAAATGTCCGTCGCGCTCACAAACTCGCGCAGGTCCGTGGGGGACACGTAGCGGTTGTCAAAGATCACATGCTCCTTCACGCCGAGCTCCTCCGCCTGCCACTCCAGGCTCAGGCGGTAGCGCTCGCCCTCATGCGCCAGTAGATGCGGATGGGTGGCCCCGAGCACGATGTACACCACCTCCGGATGCTTTTGAATGATGGCCGGCAGCGCCTCGATCACATGCTCGATGCCCTTGCCCGGCCCGATGAGGCCAAACGTGAGCAACACCCGCCGTCCCTCAACGCCAAACTGCGCCTTCGCCGATGCCGAATCCACCAGCGGCACATCCGGGATGCCGTGCGGGATCACCACGATCTTGGATTCCGGCACCGCATACACCTCGCGCAAAATCTGCGCGCCTTTCCGCGCCATCACCACCAGCCGCTCGCTGCGCTGGCTGATCTGGTCTATCACCTTGCGCTGCGCCTCGTTCGGCTCCCGCAGCAGCGTGTGCAGCGTGGTCACCACCGGCATGCGCACCTCTTTGAGCAGCGCCAGCAAATGACTGCCCGCCGCACCGCCGTAGATGCCAAATTCATGCTGCACGCACAGCACATCCACATTGTCGAAGTTCAGGAAG
Source organism: Verrucomicrobiota bacterium (assembly GCA_046051905.1). Lineage (GTDB taxonomy): Bacteria > Verrucomicrobiota > Verrucomicrobiia > Verrucomicrobiales > Verrucomicrobiaceae > Prosthecobacter. The sequence goes on along the minus strand of JBJONJ010000556.1, from coordinate 163 downwards.
TCCGCCGCGCGTCGATACGAGTCGATGTCCTTCTCCATCAGTTCAAAGCGCACGCGTGGTGGATACTCGTAGCCCTCCACGCGGTCATTCACCGCGCCCACATAGCACTCCGCCTCCGGAGCCGCCGCGGCCACCGCCTCGCACACATCGCGCGTGAAGGTCG
>JBJONJ010000555.1:0-2692 GCA_046051905.1 Verrucomicrobiota bacterium | reverse complement strand
AGTGCGTCCGCCTTCGCCTTTTGCGCATCGGCTTCCTTCGCGTTGGTTGGCTCGCCTTTCGCAGGGCTGGCGGGTCTTTGCGCGAAGCCATCTGGTGCGATGCCGAAGATGAGAAGCGTGAAGAGCGTGAGCGTGTGTTTCATCGTTAGCAGGGAGGTTGGGATGGTGATTTTGTGTCTCAAGGCAGGGCTGGGTTCTGCTGGTTGGGTGCCGCATGGCGGATGCGGATTGAGGCACGCACATCATCCACGAAGTGCCCGGCGAAAGTCATCAGATCGTGCAGTGACGGCTGGTCCCCGCTCCCTTTGGGCCAGCGGCGAAAGGACACCTTCAGCATCACAAACTCGGTGCCAGTCGGCAGCAGCAGTCGAGAAGTAGCCGACTCCCAAGTGCTCGGATCGCGATCCATTGAATTGCACGAGCCATTGCTAATGGCCAGCGCGTCTTCCATCAGACTTTCCTCTGTGGAGCCGAGTTCGCCGAGTGCGTAAAGGGTGACCACTCCGTCATAGCGCTGCGAATCCGGGAAAGGCGCGGCATTGAAGAGAGCCGAGAGCGTCATCACGACCTCGCCGCCGTTGGCCTCGCGCATAAAAGGTCGGACATCGATGACACGACTGAGATCACCCTGACGGTTTGGCATTGAAGACGCCTTGCCTTTGAAATCGGAACGCAGCATGCGAATCATCTTCGTTCCCTGCGCAGGTTTCAGTCCCTCATACTTCTCCACGACTTCCGAGAAATCCCCACTCCACAGGTTCACGTCCTGCGGTATGCCCGTCACCAACGGAGCAGGTCCGCTCTCAAAGCTCTCCTGCAAAAGCGAGACCACTTTCTCGACAGAGCGTGCGCCGAATCCAAACACCACGGAGGTGCACAGCATCCCGATCACAATCCCCGCCGCCGCCGCCGCGAGCGGTCGCCATCCCTGCCAGCGCGTGGAAGTCGCCCCCACGGGGGTTAGTGCACGTTGCGAAAGAGGCGCCGGCAGGCTCAGCGCCGTCTGTGCAGACTCCGCAGCGGCTTCCAGCGCGGAGTCGAGATTGAGCGCATCGAGATACCAATCGCGCAGCGCGGGATCGGTCTTGAGTTGCTGTTCCAACGCCTCCGTCTCGGCCTCGGTGATGGTGCCGGAGATGTAGCGTTGGATGAGATCATGCCAGTTCGTCGTCATAGGGGTTCCTCCTGAGCCAGGGTGCGCCGCACGCACTCCAGCAGGGCCTGCCGGATGCGGTGCAGCTTCTTGTAAATCGCCATCGCGGTCTCGCCGCGTTGCGCTGCCAGATCGTCCATGCGCGTGCCCTTCGTGTAGGCCGTGAGCACCAGCTCGCGTTGCACTTGCGGCAGCTTTTCCAGGCACTGCTCCAGCGCCTCGCGCTGTGTGACGTGCCGCTCCTCCAGCTCCGCCTGCCGGTCCGCGAGCTGCTGGATCAACTCCTCGCCAAACACATGCCGGTCGCGCTTACGACGCTGGAGATGATGCAGCACCTTCATTCGAGCCACACCGAAAGCCCAGTGACGAAAATCCACCGCGCCCTCAAACTTCTGCCACAGGGTCACGATCACCTCCTGCATCACCTCCGAGGTCTCATGCCGGTCCGGCAGCATCGACCGCACATACCCATGCAACGCCTGCTCCTGCTCCGCGTAGAGGCGGAGAAACTGGTCGTGCTGAGGATCAAGCGGCGGCGGCATCGTGGTTTGTCACCCTAAAAGTCACAACAGCCGACTTCATTTGCCGAAAAAAGTTTCGAGGCCGCGCAAATATACAGCAGATGCTGCGCTCCCGATGCGCCTGCTTCTGCGCCTTGGCCGTGCAGGCGACAAAAGATCTCAGTATACCAGAGAGTTCGACTTGAAGGGCGTTCCGCAGGCTTGACCCCTCACGCGATCATCTTCTTCATCACATGCCCGTGCACGTCGGTGAGGCGGAACTGGCGGCCTTGGTAGCGGTAGGTGAGGGCTTCGTGGTTGATGCCGCAGAGATGCATGAGGGTGGCCTGCATGTCGTGGATGTGGACGGGGTCGTTCACGATGTTCCAGGCAAAGTCGTCGGTGGCTCCGAGGACGCTGCCGCCTTTCACGCCGCCGCCGGCGAGCCACATGGAGTAGGCGCGGCCGAAATGATCGCGGCCGTTGGGCTTGGCGGGGTCGCCCTGGCCGAAGGGGGTGCGGCCAAACTCGCCGCCCCAGATGACGAGCGTGTCCTGCAGCAGGCCGCGTTCTTTGAGATCGGCGACGAGCGCCGCGCTGGGCGCATCGGTGTCGCGGCACTGCTCTTCGAGCTGGGTGAAAAGATTCCCGTGCTGGTCCCAGCCGGCGTGCATGCATTGCACGAAACGCACGCCGCGCTCGATAAGGCGGCGAGCGATGAGGCAGTTGTTGGCAAAGGTGCCCTTCGTGAGCACATCGGGGCCGTAGCGATCGAGGACGTGCTTCGGTTCCTTGGAGAAATCGAGCAGGTCGGGCACGCTGGCCTGCATTTTGTAGGCCATCTCGAACTGCGTGATGCGCGTCTCGATCTCGGGATCGCCGTAGTCCTGGAGATGCGCTTCATTCATGAGGCGGATGTCATCGAGCAAGGCGCGGCGTTGCTCGCGGCTCATGCCGACAGGATTGCGCAGGTAGGGCACGGGATCGCCGACATTGCGAAAGCGCACGCCTTGATACCGGCTGGGCAGGAAGCCGCTGC
>JBJONJ010000554.1:0-4043 GCA_046051905.1 Verrucomicrobiota bacterium | reverse complement strand
TTCGCGGGCCAGTTCCAGCTCGCCATTGTGTGCATGCAGCGAGCCGCAGCAGCTCTGCGAGCGAGGCGTGACGACCTCGCAGCCATTCGCGAGCAGCACATCGACGGTGTCGCGATTGATGTCCGAAAAGGCGAGATCCTGCACGCAGCCGGTGAGCATGCCGACGCGATGTTTTTTCCCGCCTTCCGGTGACTCGACAGGCGCGATCAGCTCATCGGAGAAGCTCGCGGCGATTTTCGGCGTCTGCGGCTCCAACGCGGCCAGCGAGCCTGGCATGAGGCCGAAGAACTTCACCCGGCGCATGAAGCGGTCGAGGCCGGTGGCTTGATACAACCTCAACACGCGTCCCACGAGTCGCAGCAGCCACGGGCGCATGAAAAGCGTGTTCAGCGTGAGCCAGCGCCAAAAATCACGCTGGGTGGATTTGGCGACTCCGGCTTGCTCGACCTCGGCGCGGGCGGTTTCGAAGAGTTCAGCATAATGGACTCCCGCCGGGCAGGCTGTCTGGCAGGCCAAGCAGCCGAGGCAGTAGTACATCTCGTCCGAAAGCGCCTTGGTGACCTCCAGCTCCCCATCTGCGACGGCCCGAAGCAGGGAAATACGGCCACGAGGGCTGTTCCGCTCCATCTTCGTCTCGACGTAGGTGGGGCAGGTGGGCAAGCACATGCCGCAATGCATGCATTGCTGCAGGACGGAGTAATCGAGGTCTTTGAGAAGAGAAACGGCGCTCACGAGGATGTGGAGAGTCCCATACCTCGCGAGGAGGCCGTTTTATCATTCGATTAGTGCTGCGAGCAGAACTCCTCGAAGCGGTCCATGCCGGTATTAATGATCTCGAGGCTGGTGGCGTAGCTGAAGCGCAGGGTGTGCTCGCAGCCGAAGGCGACGCCGGGGACGGCGGCCACGCGTTGCTTGCTGAGGAGCTTCTCGCAGAAGTTCACGCTCTTGATGCCGGTCTGCTCGATGTCCACGAGGAAGTAGAAAGCGCCCTTCGGCTCGACGACGCGGACGTTTTTGAAGCCGGCAAGGCGGGAGAGCATGTATTGGCGGCGGACATCGAACTCGTCACGCATGTCAGCCACGATCTGCTGATCGCCCTGGAGGGCGGCGAGAGCGCCGTATTGGGCGAAGGTGGTCGGGTTGCTCGTGGTGTGGCTCTGGATGGTGTCGATGGCGTCGGCGATCTTCTTCGGAGCGGCGGTGTAGCCGAGACGCCAGCCGGTCATCGCGTAGGCCTTGGAGAAGCCGTTGATGGTGATGGTGTGGTCGTAGATTTCCTTGCTGATGCTGGCGATGGAGACGTGCTTCTCACCGGCATAGACGAGCTTTTCGTAGATCTCATCGCTGAGGATGATGATGCCCTCGCCTGCGGCGATTTCGCCGAGCTTGGCGAGTTCGTCCTTGGAATAGACGCTGCCGGTGGGGTTGCCGGGGCTGTTGATGATGATCATCTTGGTCATCGGGGACATGGCGTCCTCGAACTCCTCCGGCGTGATCTTCCAGTCGTTCTCGCGCTTCGTTTCCACGATCACGGGGATGCCCCCCACGAGGCGCACCATTTCGGGATAGCTGGTCCAATAAGGGGCGGGGATAATGACTTCATCGCCCGGATTCACGACGGCGAGGATGGCGTTGTAGCAGGAGTGCTTGGCACCGCAGTTCACGCTGATCTGGGAGGGCTCGTATTGGAGCTGGTTGTCCACGAGGAACTTGGCGGCGATGGCCTCGCGAAGTTCGAGGATGCCAGCGCTCTCGGTGTAGCGGGTCTTGCCGCTCTGGAGGGCTTCGATGGCGGCGGCGGTGATGTGGGCGGGGGTGTCAAAGTCCGGCTCGCCGGCTCCGAAGCTCAGCACATCGACCCCCTGTTTCTTGAGCGCCTTCGCCTGGGCGGTGATGGAAAGGGTCATGGAGGGGGCGACTTCGGCGATGTTTTTGGCGATGAAATCCGACATAGGGCAGAGTGGTTTGGCTGGTAAAACGGGGGCCGCCTACAAAGGCGGGGAAGCGTGAATGGTCAAGGCTCGCTTCGCTTCTCTTCGAGCTGCCCTGGACACGGACCTCACGCAGGCCGGCGGACATGGAGGAACAGATTCACTCCCTCCGGTTCCTATTCGACCGAGATGGCCCCGCGGTTGGCTCCAGTTTCTCGGGCCTGCTCGACAAGGTCTTTTTCCGTCCGGTGGATGAGCGACCGCGACTAGTTCGACGACTTCACCTTCAGCCTAGCCCTCGGTGCCGGAGCTCGGCAGCCTTCCCTGCGTGGTCGTGGCAGGTCTTTTCCTGACAGCCACCTCATCGTGAGCGGAAAGGTCGGCGAGGCTTCAAGTTTCAGGTTTCATGCCCGGCCGGCATCTTGAAACCTGAAACTTTAAACTTGGAACTTCCCCCCATCTCGCCTTCTTCCGCGCCCCTATGTCCAGCGAGCAGCGCAAAGCCTTCCCTTTCTCCGAGTTTGAACCGAAATGGCAGGGCGAGTGGGAGGCGAAAAAGGCCTACCGCACGCCCAACCCCGGTAATCCCGACTTCGATGCCTCGAAGCCGAAGTACTTCGTGCTCGACATGTTCCCCTATCCCAGCGGCAACGGCCTCCACGTCGGCCACCCGGAGGGCTATACCGCCACGGACATCATCGGTCGTTTCAAGAAGATGTCCGGCTTCAACGTGCTGCATCCGATGGGCTGGGACGCCTTTGGTCTGCCCGCGGAGCAATACGCCATCAAAACCGGCACGCATCCCCGCGTGACCACCGAGGCAAACGTCGCGAACTTCACCAAGCAGCTCAAATCCCTCGGCTTTGCCTACGACTGGGATCGCGAGGTGAACACCACCGACCCCGGCTACTTTAAATGGACGCAGTGGATCTTCCTGAAGCTCTACAACTCCTACGTCGGCGATGACGGCAAAGCGCATCCCATCAGCGAAATCGAAGCGCAGGGCCTCACGCGTGAGGAGATCGACCATCGCCGCCTCGCCTACGTCAGCGAAGCGCCGGTGAACTGGTGCCCGCAGCTCGGCACCGTGCTCGCCAATGAAGAAGTCGTGGACGGCAAAAGCGAAGTCGGCGGATTCCCCGTCGAGCGCCGCCCCATGCGCCAGTGGATGCTGCGCATCACCGCCTACGCCCAGCGCCTCATCGACGAGCTCGACGGCCTCGACTGGCCGGAAAGCATCAAGCTGCTCCAGCGGAACTGGATCGGCCGCAGTGAAGGGGCGCATGTGACTTTCAAAGTGGATGGCCTCGACGAAACGATCACCGTCTTCACCACACGGCCAGACACACTGTTTGGAGCCACTTACATGGTTCTCGCGCCCGAGCATCGCCTCGTGGACGAAATCACGGCGGAGGAGCAACTCGCTGCCGTCGAGGAATATCGCGAAAAGACCGCGCGAAAGAGCGATCTGGAGCGCACCGAGCTCGCGAAGGAAAAGTCTGGCGTCTTCACCGGCGCTTACGCCATCAATCCCGTCAACAACGAGCGCATCCCCATCTGGATCGCCGACTACGTCCTCATGGGCTACGGCACCGGTGCCATCATGGCCGTGCCCGCGCATGACGAGCGTGACTTTGAGTTCGCGAAGAAGTTCGAGCTGCCGATCAAACAAGTCGTGCAGCCGCCGGAAGGCAAGGACTGGCAAGGATTCACCGACAATGGCATCGCGATTAACAGCGGCTTCCTTGACGGCTTGACCACTCTTGACGCGAAGCACCGCATCGTCGCTTGGCTCGAAGAAAAAGGCCTCGGCAAAGGCACGACCAACTTCAAGCTGCGCGACTGGCTTTTCAGCCGCCAGCGCTACTGGGGTGAGCCTTTTCCGATCGTGTGGGAGAACGGCCAGCATCGCAGTCTTGCCGAAAGCGAGCTGCCGCTGCTGCCGCCGACCTTGGAAGACTTCAAACCCACCGGCACGCCCGAGCCGCCGCTCTCCAAAGCCACCGATTGGGTGCAATACTCCGCCACCGCGAAGCGCGAGCTCAACACCATGCCGCAGTGGGCCGGCTCGTGCTGGTATTACCTGCGTTACTGCGATGCGCGGAACTCGGA
>JBJONJ010000553.1:0-11092 GCA_046051905.1 Verrucomicrobiota bacterium | reverse complement strand
TAGGTTTCGCTGTTCTTGTCCAAATCCACCGGGCCGAAAGATCCCACACCGATGGCTTCAAAAGGGCCATGTTTCGACTTCGCCGTTGCCAGATAGCGGCAGACCTCACCCAGTGTCTCCTCCGGCGTGGTGGTGGGGATGCGCACGATGTCACGCAGATCGCCCGGCCCTGTGCCCACAGCGCAGACGAACTTCGTCCCGCCGGCCTCAATGGCCGCGATCAACGGTGCTTTTCCCTGGCTCATGGTTGGGAAGCTTTGCGCACGGCGGCTGAATCGTGGATGCCGAGGCTCGCGTAGATCTCGCGGGTGGCATGAGACTTGTTCAGCGTGTAAAAGTGAATGCCGTCCACCCCGTGGTCGAGCAGGTCGAGACACTGCTCCGTGGCGTAATGAATGCCCACCTTCTGCACGGCGTCCTCATCGGCGCCGCAGCGCTGGATGGCGCGGAGCAGCTTGGCCGGATAACGGGCGCCGGCGGCCAGCTCGGCCATGCGGCGCATGCCGGAGGCACTGGTGATGGGCATGATGCCCGCGATGATCGGAATGTGAATGCCCGCCAAACGGCAGCGGGCGCGGAAATCGTAGAAGTCGTGGTTGTCGAAGAACAACTGCGTGCAGATGTAGTCCGCGCCAGCGTCCACCTTGGCCTTCAGGTAATCCATTTCGAGCACGCGATTCGGCGTGGTGGGATGGCCTTCGGGGAAACCGGCCACGCCGATGCCAAAGCCACGCTTGTCCGGGTGCCCGCCCCGTTCGTTGAACTTCTTGATGAAGGCCACCAGATCCGCCGCGTGCTGGAAAGCATCCTTTGAGCGGTCGTAGCCAGCCAGATTCTTGGGCGGATCGCCTCCGAGGGCGAGGATATTGCTCACCCCGGCCTCCGCGTAGCGTTCGAGGATGGCTGCAATGTCTGCCTCGCTGTGGCAGACACAGGTGAGATGTGGCACCGGGTCCAGAGAAGTCGTTTTTTTGATCCGCACCACGAGGTCGTGGGTGAGATCCCGCGTGGTTCCGCCTGCTCCGTAGGTCACGCTCACAAAGGAGGGTTTGAAAGCCTCCAATTCACCGATGGTGCCAAAAAGCGCCTCCGAAGCTTCGGCGGTCTTGGGCGGGAAAAACTCAAACGAGAGCGTCGGCTTCTGGTCCTTGAGAATGTCGGCGATATGCATGTGGGAGGGCAGGGGCGGAAAAGTGCGCCATTCAACCATGCTTCCGCCTTTTGCATAGCCTCGAATCTTGAAAAAAGCGGGCAGCTGGAACGATAACCTGTTTACGCTCCTCACCATGTCTCCCGTCCTCAGCACCTTGGCCGATCTCGTCCGCATCAACAGCATCAACAGCTCCTACGAGGGCGGTCCCGGTGAGGCGCAGGTGGCGGCCTATGTGCGCCGTTTCTTTGAGCAGCGCGGCATCGAATCCTGGGAGCAAGAGGTCTTTCCGGGACGCAACAACGTGATTGCCCGCGTTCCGGGCCGTGATGCTTCACGCCGTGTGGTCTTCGAGGCGCACATGGACACCGTTTCGATCAAAGGCATGACCATTGATCCCTTCGATCCCGTCGTGAAAGACGGCAAAATGCACGGCCGAGGCTCCGTCGATGACAAAGCCGGTCTCGCCGCCATGATGCATGCCATCGCCGACATCCACGCCAGCGGTGAAAAGCCGCCTTGCGAGCTCTGGATGGCCGCGGTGGTCGATGAGGAGTATTCCTTTCGCGGTGTCGTGAAGCTTTGCGAGGATCTGCAAGCCCACGCCGCCATCGTCGCCGAGCCCACGGAGATGCGCTGCGTCATCGCGAGCACGGGCTGCGTGCGCTGGCGCATCCGCACGAAGGGTAAAGCCGCCCACAGCGCCAAGCCGCACCTCGGCATCAATGCCATCACCGCCATGGCGCGAGTCGTTCTCGCCATGCAGGAAGATCACGCACGCCTCGCCGCGGCGCCGCATCCGCTGCTCGGCCCCGGCACCTGCAATGTCGGCGTCATCCACGGCGGCGTTCAGGTCAATTTTGTGCCCGACGAGGCCGTCATCGAGATCGACCGCCGACTCCTCCCCGGTGAAGAGGTCGAAACCGTCCTCGCCGCCTATCAAAGCATGCTCGACGATCTCGCGCGTCAGCATCCCGATGTCATCGCCAGCATGGAAAAGCCCATGTTGCAGGACTGGCCCTTCCAAACGGATGCCAGCAGCCCGCTCGTCACGCTCTCCTGCGACATTCTTCGATCCATGCAGCGCGATGACACCGTCTGCGGCGTGCCGTTCTGCAGCGATGCCAGCAAGTTCGGCCGCCTCGGCATTCCCACCATCCTCTTCGGCCCCGGCAGCATCGACCAAGCTCATGCCGCCGTCGAATACGTCGAATGCTCCCAAGTCGAGGAAGCGCTCCATTTCTACACCGAGGTGGCGCGACGGTTTGTTTGATCGACGATCGCCGCGATGGTGCTAAGCGCATTGCCTTCGAGGCGGTTGTTCACGAAGAGAAAGGACTTCCGCTTTTTGCCTCGCTCTGGCTTTTCTTTGACTTTGTCGATTAACTTGCAGGCGGCCTCACGCACGTCGGGATTTGGGTCTTTGACCTCTTTGTAGGGCGAGAAGGCCTCAACGGCTTGCTCATAGGCCCGGCCGGGTCTCAGCAGCAGCCTTGCGGCCGCGAAGTCCGTCGTGAAGCTGCCCGGCATCGCCATTTGCTCGGCGAGCGAGGGCATCCGCGTCCACGAGTTGAACACATGCGCCACGCGATGGCTCGCCAGCATCGCGAAGTAGTCAGGCTGAAGCAGATTGCGATTCCGCACCTCGACGGCGTAAGCATACGAATCCGGCAATTTCGACAAAAACGCATCCAGCGCGTCCACAAACTCCCGCCCGCGTGCAAAATCCTTCGGGTAGAAGTGCGAGAACTCGAAGATCAACACGCCGATCTGATGCTGCCGACGTTCGCATGAAGCCAGAAAAGCCGATTTGAAGAGTTCCGCGTTCAAAAAGTGCTCGTTCGGCTTCCCGCCCTTTTCGCCGAAGCGCGGGAGTTGCGGGTAGTTTTTGATCGTGATGGTGTCCGTGACCTTGAAGGCGAATTGAAACGACTCGGGCACCTGCCGGCAAAGACCCTCGATGTAGGCTGGAGAAGGAAAATTGTAGTAGCCCGCGTCCACGCAAACGGTCGGAAACACCTCCGAGAACTCCTCCAGGCACTCTTTCTCAAAACGGCTCTCCGAGAACCTGCCACGGGTCACATAGCGCGACTCATCGTAAAGCTGCCCGCACCATCCCGGATACTTCCATGACGAGGTGCCGACGAGCACGTCATCCGCCGCCAGCGCCTGCAAAGGCTCCCGCAGCCACGTCATCGTTCTCTCATCAAACAAGCTCACGGTGCTGACAAGGCTGCCGACTCCCATCCGGTCAACAGGGCATCTAGCTATTCTTTTTGAAGGGAGGGCGCGTCTTTCGGCATGGTGAGAGATGGTTCGCCGCCGAGATAACCGAGCGAGGTCAGAAAGATGTCCATTTGGCGGGTGGTGACCTGGAGCCAGGGCTCACGGTTGAAGAAACCGCGAGGCGGATCTTTGGCTGTCCACATTTCAGCCTGCACGCCGAGGCCGCGGGCTTTTTGCATACTCGTCGGCGCCAGCCTTCAGCTTGTCAGCGGTGCCAAAGAACAAAATGGCCGGAGGGGCGTCTTTCGAGACAAAGCTGTTTGGCGTGATGGCTTGCGCCATTTCAAGGCTGATCGCCGCGGTGCTGGTGCCGGCACGTTCCCGCATCTTCGATGGCTTTATCCGGCAGCATTTTGTGCTCGTTTAAAATCCGGCAATCCGCGCAGGCGGTGACCAGATCACGGCTGGCGAGGTACTCTGCCTGCAGCATGAACTGCAAGTAGGAGCCCGACTTCCATCCACCGCCGAAAAAGAACACCACGCAGGGCTTTTGCAAGGTGGTGGCCGACTTGGCTTTGGGGGGGGCTGGAAGAAGTTAAGCTTTAGCCCGCACTCGGGCGTGTGTTTATAAACCACTTCACGGCTCTCCAGGGGCGGGCGCACGGGTGAGCTTGACGGGGGCTTTTGCTTTTTCCCTGGGCTCCCAGAGGCAGCGTGGCGGCGAGCTGCGGAACAACGAGGAGGTAAACGAAGGGGCGCATCGCGGCAGAAACACTGGCAGGAGGTTTTTGTTATCGTCTTTCATCCAGCAAGTCCAGGAGGCCTTCGCCCACGTCACCGCGGTGGTCTGTCGGAGGCCTCAAAGCACGAAAATCGGTTAACCCATGAATTGGAATGAGAGTCAGAGAGTACCGGGCAAAGTGATTAGTGAGGAGTCAAAAGCGCATTCTCAACTGGGCAAAAGTGTTCGGATGAATTGCGATTTTCCCATCTCTTTGCCTAGGCAGGCGAAGTTGACGACACCCCTATTAACAACAACTCAGGCAAACCGTGAAAAGCAAAATCTACATCTTGGACGATCACCCCATCGTTATTGAAGGGCTTAAGAAACTCATTGATTCACAGGAGGACATGCAGTTCCTCGGCAGCGCCGAGGACGCGAATGCAGCGTTGCAGCAAATTGGCAAGCTCAAGCCGGATATCGTCATCCTTGACATCACTTTGAAAGATCGCAGTGGCGTGGACTTGATCAAAAAGCTCAAGGCAAGCCACCCGAACATGCAGATCCTCGTGTACTCCATGCACGATGAAAACGTGTATGCCGAACGCTGCCTGCGTGCCGGTGCCATGGGCTATGTGATGAAAGGAGAGCAGTCTGGGCGCGTGCTTCAGGGGATTCGCCAGATCGTCAGCGGCACCTTCTTTTTCAGCGCCTCCCTGCTCGGCAGCATTGTGTCAGGCGGCAGCGCGCGTGGCGGTGGTTCCCGTGGCGAACCTGCTCGCATGCTCAGTGACCGCCAGCTCGAAATTTTCGAGATGGTGGGACGGGGCTTTGATTCCCATTCCATGGCCGAAAAGCTCGGCCTCAGCGCCAAGACGGTCGATGCTCATAAGGCGAACATCCGCCAGAAGCTGGGCCTCGCGTCCGCCCGTGAGCTCCTGATGGAGGCCGTGCGCTGGGTCGAAAAATAACCGATCCCCCAAGTTCTTGGAGCGAAGCGCCGGGATCTGGCGCTTCGCTTTTTTTGTTGCGGTGTGTCCCGGCAGGGCGGCCTCGGCGGCATCTGCCCCAGATTGAACCTTGCCTTGCCGCCGGCTCCTTGCTAAAAGACACGTTCGCTATGCCTAGCATCCAGTACACCACCCCCAGCGGCTCCTCAGGCCTTCTCGAAATCACTGCCGAGCGCATGTCTATTGGTCGCGCCGCGGACAACCAACTCGTGATCGCCGACGACTCGGTTTCCAGCCACCATGGCGAGGTTGCCTTTAACGGGGCTGCATGGATTTTCTCCGATCTCGGTTCCACCAACGGCACCAAGATCAGTGGCGAGCGCGTCGAGGCCCTCCAGCTTGCCAATGGCGGTTCTTTCACCCTCGGGGATGTGGAGTGTGTGTTCTTTGGAGAGGAAGAGGCGGCTGCTCCGGCGCTTCACGGTGGCTCTTCCCGCACGGTTTCGAGCGGTTCCCTCGCATCGCGTCCCTATGATCGCAGCCTCCGCACGGGTTTTGGCCCCAAGAAGGCGGTCAAAGGCTCCGGGGCCGGTGGCATGATGACGTTCACTCTTGGCCTTCTCGGCTTGCTGGCCTGTGGCGCGGCCATCTACTTCGCCTCGCAACTCGCTTGAATCTCCGTCGGTAGCGATGCGTGACGCATGATGCGTGAGCCTGAAAAGGGCACGCCACTGATTCGTTCGTCGCCTCAGCTACCGCTTGTTTGTTCCTGTTTCCCCCAAAACTTACCTCCCATGTCCAATACCATCGTAGTCGGCGCCCAGTGGGGCGATGAAGGCAAAGGCAAGATCGTTGATTACCTCACCGAGAACACGGATGTCGTCGTCCGCGCCGCCGGTGGCAACAATGCCGGCCACACCGTCATCAGCGGCGGCACGAAATACATCCTCCACCTCATCCCCAGCGGCATCCTGTGGAAGGGCAAGGTGTGTGTCATCGGCAACGGCGTCGTCATGGACCCGCTCGGCCTGCTGGAGGAAATGGCCAAGCTCCGCGGCCAAGGCGTGACCATTACGTCGGAGAACCTGCTCATTAGCGAGACTGCCCACCTCGTGATGCCCTACCACAGAGGTCTCGACAAGGCCCGCGAGATCCAGCGTGGCGACAAGAAGATCGGCACCACCGGCCGTGGCATCGGTCCTGCCTATGCCGACAAGGTCGAACGCGATGGCCTGCGCACCATTTTGATGACGCAGCCTGAAATCCTCGAGGAGGAACTGCGTGACCGTCTCGCTCGTCACAACAAGTTCTTCGCGGACAACGGCGTGGAGCTCGTCCCCGTCGAGGAAACGGTCCAGAAAGTTCTCGAAGCCGCCAAAACGCTCGCGCCGCACATCACGAACACCACGGTTTATCTCCATGAGGCCATCAAAGCGGGCAAAAACCTCCTCTTCGAAGGCGCCCAGGGCACCTACCTTGACATCGACCATGGTACCTATCCGTTCGTCACCTCGTCGAACACCACCTCCGGCGGTGCCTGCACCGGTTCCGGCGTGCCCCCGCGCATGATCGACAAGGTCGTCGCTGTCGGCAAGGCCTACACCACGCGTGTCGGCTCCGGTCCCTTCGTCACGGAAAACGAGGCCATCGGCGACATGCTGCATAACATGGGCCGCGAATTTGGTGCCACCACTGGCCGTGCCCGCCGTTGCGGCTGGCTGGATGCGGTGCTCGTGCGCTACGCGGTCATGGTCAACGGGGCCGATGAACTCGCCATCACCAATCTCGACGGCCTTGATGGCCTTGAGGAGATCCAAATTTGCACCGCCTACAAGCTGCGCGGCAAGACCATCCACTACCCGCCGAGCACCTCCGCCGATCTCGCCGCCTGCGAGCCGGTGTATGAGACCCACAAGGGATGGAAGCAGGACCTCAGCGGCATCACGAAGTTCGCCGATCTGCCAGATCTCGCCAAAGCCTATCTGAAGCGTCTCGAGGAGCTCGTCGGAGCACGCGTGAGCCTGCTCGGTGTCGGGCCTGCCCGTGAGCAAACGCTCGTCGCCTGAGCCGATGAAGGTTTACGCCTATCAAGGCTGCTCCACCTGCCGCAAAGCCCTTTCATGGCTGAAAAGCCGTGGACGCGAGGCCGAGGTGCTGCCCATCCGCGACACTCCGCCCAGCGTGGCGGAGCTTCGCGCCGCCTTGAAGGCGCGTGGCGGCGATCTCCGCGCCCTCTTCAACACCTCCGGGCAGGATTATCGTGCCATGGACATCAAATCGAAGCTGCCCGGCATGTCCGTCGATGAGGCGCTGACGTTGCTTTCCAAAAACGGGAACCTCATCAAACGCCCACTGCTCGCCGATGCTAAGGCTGGCATTCACCTCGTCGGATTTCAGGAGGCCGAGTGGGAAAAGGCGCTGAGCTGAAGCGTGTTCGATCTTGAAGGTGAGCCTGTTCCGTGGAGAGTCATCGCATGGACACTCTTCCCAAGATCTACGACAAACAGCCCGTGGCACTCGAACTTCCTGCCGGAGACCACTGGTGGTGCGCCTGCGGTTTGAGCGGGCATCAGCCGAGCTGTGATGGCTCCCATAAAGGCACCGGTCTGGGACCGAAGAAGTTCACGCTGACTGAGCCGAAGAAGGTGTGGCTGTGCAACTGCAAGCACTCGAAGAATCCACCCTTCTGCGATGGCTCGCACAAGGCGCTCTGAGGCCGGAGCGTTTGGCAGGAATAATCAGCCTGTGGCGTTCTCCTACGCCCATCCATCTCCATGACCTCGTTTCGCCTGACCCTCGCCTCGTTGCTCGCCTTTGCCGGCCTGGCCTTTTCGCAAAATTTCGGCCTTACCGTGCCGGGAGAGAAAAAAGAAAGCGTCTCGGTGTCGCTGGTCAGCGAAGTGAAGGCGGCGGAGCCTGGAAAAGCCTTTCGAGTGGCGGTGAAGCTCGTGCATGAGCCGCACTTTCACACCTACGGCAAGGTCATCGCCAAAGGCGTGACGGGCAAACCGACCAAACTCGTGTGGACACTGCCGGAAGGCTGGACCGCCGAGGACATGGAATGGCCGGTGACGACCTCGTTTGAGTCGTTTGGCGTGAAAGCGGATGGCTATGAAGGCACCGTGCATTTGCCCGCCAAGATCACGCCGCCTGCCAATGCCGCCGCCGGGAGCAGCGTGGACCTCCAGGTGAAGGTGGACGGCCTTGTGTGCGATGACAAAAGCTGTCTGCCCTTCAAAAAAGATGCCTCACTGAGTCTTTCCATCGCCGCGACGGCTCAGGCGGATGAGGCGGTGAAGGATGTTTTTGTTTCGATGCCTGCTTTGCCTGCCTCGCAGGCTCCCAAGGCTGAAACAAAGACCGCAAAGGTCGAAGCGGATGAGCCGCCGACCTTTCTGTTCTTGATGCTCTCGGCCTTCATCGGCGGTTTGATCCTCAACATCATGCCCTGCGTCTTTCCGGTGCTCGGCATCAAGGTGGTCAGCATTGTGCAGCAGGCTGGCGAGGATCGGAAGCAGGTCGTGATGCACGGCCTGATCTACACGCTGGGCATTCTGTTCTCCTTTTGGGTGCTCGGCGGCCTCGTGGTGGCGCTTGGCAAGGCCTGGGGCTTCCAGCTTCAATCGGCGGGCTTCAATTTTGGCCTCGCCGCCTTCTTCCTGATTTTCGGGCTGAATATGGCGGGCGTGTTTGAGATCGGGGCGTCCGCCGTCGGCGTGGGGCAGGAGCTTCAAACGAAGCATGGCCTCAGTGGCTCGTTCTTCTCAGGCCTGCTCGCCACGGTGGTATCCACGCCATGCTCCGCGCCGTTCCTTGGCACGGCGCTTGGCTTTGCGGTGAAACTGCCTGCCGCAGAGGCGATGCTGCTTTTCAGTCTCATCGGCCTTGGGCTGGCGAGTCCCTTCCTGCTGCTGTCGGGCTTTCCCTCGCTGGTCAAAGTGCTGCCGCGTCCCGGAGCATGGATGGAGAGCTTCAAGCAAGGCATGTCGTTTCTGCTTTTCGGCACCGTCGTTTACATGCTGTGGGTGCTCACCGCGATGGTGGAAGGCCTGCCGCTGCTGTGGGTGATGCTGGCGCTGGTGCTCATTGCCATGGCATGCTGGGTTTATGGCCGCTGGTCACTCCCGCACAAGCCTGCTGGCACACGCGTGAAGGCGGTGATCGTTTCACTGGCGCTGATGACAGGCGGTGTGGTGCTCGGCTGGCCTCCGAAGATGGAGAAGCAAGGTCACGGCGGGGTGATTCATGAGTTCGGTCTCGATTGGCAGCCTTGGAGCGAGGCGAAGGTGAAGGAACTGCTTGCGGCTGGAAAGCCTGTTTACATCGACTACACGGCCAAATGGTGCCTCACCTGCCAGGTGAACAAGCGGGTGTATTCCAATGCCACCTTGCAGGAGCTCTTCAAAAAGCATGACGTGGTGACGATGCGTGCCGATTTCACCAACGAAGAGCCTGAAATTAAGAAGTCCTTCGAAGCGCTCGGCAAAGGCGCAGTGCCAGTGAATGTGCTGCACATTCCCGGCCAGCCAGAGCCGGTGCTGCTGCCGGAATTGCTCTCGGTCGATAACATGACTGCGGCTCTCAACCAGATTCCTGCCCGCTGATGCGTCGTCGCAGTGCCATCCTCGCCTCGCTTTTTGCCGCCTTCGCTTTCGGTGAGGAGGCTCCGCGAAAGCGTGAAACGCTTCTGCTGCTTCCCGAGCCTTTTGCCTTGAGAAACTCGCTCTCGATCGTGCCTCCGGGGGCCAAGCAAACGGTGCTCACGCCTGCTCGTGAGAAGGCGGGCAAGCCTGGAAGCATCGAGGCCTATTCGACCGAGGAATTTCAAACCCTCGGCCTGAGCAGCGAAACCTTCGCCAAGCGTGCTGCGGCGGCTGCGGACAAGCGTCTCGCCACGCTGAAGCCCGACATCATCCGCGATGAGCAGGGACGCGTGCTTTACGCGGTGTATCGCGGGGAGTCGGAGCAGTTTGCCTCGCTGTTGGTGGCTCCTTCGCTGCCGAAAATCTTTGAAGCCATGCTGGGCAAGGAATTGTGGGTCGCTCTGCCGGATCGCCATGCGCTTTACATCTTTCCGGCGCAATCTGCCGCGCTGGAGGAGTTCACCGCGGATCTGGCCATTCGTTATGCGGACGATCCGTTTGCCGCGAGTGGCGAAATCTTCTCCCTCAAGGCCGGCGAGGAGCCGCGAGTCATCGCCTCCTTCGCGGGCGAGCCTCAGTGAGCGTCGTGAGGGTTGACGTTCCCACTGCTTTTTGAACAATGGACGGCATGAGTGAAGATGTTGCCGTTGATTTGCCTGCCAGCGCGGAGGTCTCGTGGTTTTCGAGATTGAGTGCGTGGCTGGATGCGAGGTCGCAGGAGCTGCGGCTCACGCGTTTCATGCTTTTGAGGTTTACCGGGCTGGTGTGGTTCGTGGCCTTCCTTTCGGCGGCGCAGCAGTTCATTCCGTTGATCGGGCATGACGGGCTGCTGCCAGCGGATTTGATGGTGAAACGGGTGGTGGAGCGCTTCGACGGGCCGTGGGAGGTGTTTTGGGAGGCTCCGTCGATCTTCTGGTTTCATTGCAGCGATGCGATGATCCAGGTGGTGACATGGGCAGGCGTGGTGATTTCGTTTTTGGTGCTCTGCGGCTATGCGAACGCCATCATGATGTTCGTGCTGTGGGCGTTGTATCTGTCCCTGCTGCCCATCGGCCAGGAGTGGCTGTCGTATGGCTGGGACATTCAAATCCTCGAAACGGGCTTTCTCGGCATGATGCTGTGCCCGTTGCTCGATCCGCGACCGTTCCCCAAACGGGCACCGCCGGTGCTCATCATCTGGCTCTATCGCTGGCTGATCTTCCGCATCATGCTCGGCGCTGGTCTGATCAAATGGCGGGGAGATACCTGCTGGCGGGATCTCACGGCGCTTTACTACCATTACGAGACCCAGCCGGTGCCGAATCCGCTGAGCGCCGTGCTGCATGCGATGCCGAAGTGGTTTCATCACGCCGGCGTGGCCTGGAATCACATCGTGGAGTTGATCGTGCCCTGGTTTGGCTTT